>JBFWSD010000034.1:0-15067 GCA_050248575.1 Gemmataceae bacterium | reverse complement strand
GGCCACCTCATCCCCTTGCTCGGCGGCTTTCGCCGCCTGCTGCTGCGTCATGAGCAGGTAGATGAACAAGTACTTGGCGTCGACAATGTCCGATTCGGGGACCTGGTCGTTGATCAGCGCCATGCCCTTGTCGAGGGCGGCCACCGCCGTCTTCTGCCGCTCCTGTTCTTTCTTGGCATACTCGCCCGGGATCTGGTCCGGCGTCTTCTTGAGCTTCTCTTGCAAGTCGGCGTAGTCCGAGCTGAGCTGGGCCATCTCGAGCTGGGCACGCAGGAAGAAGTCCTCGAACGAGGTCAGTTTCTCGAGGCTGCCCTTGGTCAATTCGGGACGCAGCTTGACGAGCAAGGCCACGCGCTGACGGCGGGCCGCCGACGCGTAATCGCCATCGCTTTGCGACAGACTGTGGAAGACCTGCTCGGCGCGACGATAGAGCTTGTCTCCCTCCAGCTTGTTCTTTTCACCAATCTCTTCCCCCTGCTTCTTGTAGTTCTCGGCCAGCAGGAAGCGGACTTCTTGCCCTTCCGGCGTGTCGCGGAAGGGGCGATAGGTGACCAGCCATTCCTCGGCCGTCTTGACCACGTCGCCAGGCAGAGTCTGCGAGTTGCGATTCATCAGCTTGACGAGGAAATAATGAGCCAGCCGCTTGGCGGGGGGCACGAGCGGCCCCTTGGCCGTGGAGAAGTAGGTCTTGAAAGCCTTCTCGCCGTCGGGGAACTGATCGAGCTCGCCGTTGGCCCGCACGATCCAGGCCTTGGCTTGCCAGCAGGTCGGGCTGCTCTCGTCCTGGGCGGCCAGCTTGGTGAGCTGTTCGAGAGCTTGCTTGCCCTTGTCGGCGCGGGTGAGAACCTCGTCCCCCTGGAAGCCGTAGGTCTGCGTCTGATCGAGCAGGATGAGGGCCTGTTCGAGCTGCGCCTGGAGCATGGTCTGCACCAGCTTGGGATTGGGATCGAGGACAATGATCTCCTGGATGCGGCCGGTGGCCTTCTTCAACTGAGCTTCGGCCTCGATGAGCTGGGCACGCGCCGCCTTCAACGCGGCATTGCGATTGGCTTCTTCTTCGAGCAGGGCACGCCGCAGCGCCGATTTGGCATTGGCGGAAACCACACGCGCAACCTCGAAGCCCGCCTCGGCCGCGCCGGCCGTGCCGGCGTTGGCCTTGTCATTCGCGTAGTCCGCGTAAAACTTGCGGGCTTCCTCGCGAAGCTTGTCGCGCTTGCGCGCGTCGGTCGTGGAATCGGCGATTTCCATGCGCAGCCGGGCCGACTCCAGCGGAAAGTCCTTGACCATCTCCTTGGGGAGAGTGCCATCGGCCTTCATCTTCTGGAGATACTCCAGGGCCAGCTCGGGCAAGTTATTCTGCCTCAGCTTGTTGAAGAACTCGACGTGCGGGATCTCCTGCGTGGGCGCACGCCCCACCAGCAAGATGCAACCCAGGAGTGCCGCCCAGCAAGTGAGTTTCGCTTTCATGGAATATCTCTCGATTGGAAGTCTCGTATCGGCCTGGAAAGGAACGACCGCCCGGCCAGCAGACATGCGGGTGGCCGACGCGTGCTTGTTGATTACAGGCATTGCTCTTTGTGCTCCATTCTGTCGCGTGTGGCACTCTTGTCAAGCATTTTCGCAGGGCCAAGGAGCCCCGGCCGCGTGGAGAAAAACCAATGTCGCGCGGCGGCGAATGCCGATAGAAAGGGATGCCGAAAGTTGCTGCCCGGCAAGAGAGCTTGCCGATGGCCGCTGCATCCACTAAGGTAAATTTTCTTGCCCCTGCCCCCCTAGCTCAACTGGCAGAGCAGCTGACTCTTAATCAGCGGGTTGTAGGTTCGAGTCCTACGGGGGGCACTCCCAACTCCTCTTGTGCCATCCTGTTACGGTTGGCCTCTCTCGCCACCCCATCCCGCTGGTTGCCATCTTAACTGACGAACCAATGGTCCCGGATGTTACCTCCGGGGCGGCCGATCATCGGAAGAGTTTCAGGGCGTCGTTCATCACCCGCCCGATGAACTAGCGTTCCAGGCCGAATCCCTCGAGCGGCACGCTGGGCGGCTTGCCCGCCATCAACTCGGTCATCACCTGCGCCGTGGCGGGCGCGAGCTGGATGCCGGCGCGAAAATGGCCCGCGGCAAGAAACAGGTTGTCGAAGCCGGGTGCCGGCCCGAGGAAAGGCATGCCATCCGGGCTGCCCGGACGCAGCCCGGCCCAGGAGCGCTCCAGGTTCGCCTGGGCCAGGTCCGGCACGAGGGACGTGCCAAGCTCGATCAGGTCGCGAATCGCGGCGGCGGTGTTGCGCTTGTCGAAGCCGGCTTCTTCCTCGGTGGAGCCGATCAGCACGCGGCCGTCGGGCCGCGGCACGAGATAACGCGCCCCGAGCATCAAGACGCGGCGGAACAGCGGCACCCCGGTGTTGAGCAAGGCGATCTGCCCGCGCACGGGCCGGACGGGAACCTGCAAACCGAGCGCGGCAAGAAGCTGCCCGGTCCAGGCACCGGCGGCGACGAGGTATTGCCCGGCACGGAGTGATCCAGACGAGGTGCTGAGTGCGGCCACCTTGCCCTGGCGCTGCTCGAAGCCCGAGACGCTGCAGCCCGCATGCAGGCGGACGCCGCTGAGGTGGCACAGCGCAGCCAGCGCCTTCACGTGCCGCGGATTGCGGAGCTGGGCCAGCTCGGGCAGGTAGTGGACCGCGCCCAGCCCGGTCGCCAGCGCCGGCTCGAGCTCACGCGCCGCCTGCTCGTCGAGCTTCTCGCAGGCAACCCCCTCGCTGCACCATTCCTCCTCGTAACCGGGGGCCGAGGCGGGCACAAATTCCAGCCCGCCACAACGCAGGTAGCCGTTGTCGACCCCGGTCCGCTCGCGCAGCTCGCAGGAGAGGGACGGATAGAGGTCGGCGCTGAGAGCCCGCAGCCGGTCGTAGGGCCGCCGCGCATGTGCCAGCGAAGCCGGAGGCAGGATCCCCGCGCCGGCCCACGACGATTCCTGCCCAGGCTCGCCGCGCTCGACCACCTCGACGCGCAGCCCTTCCCGCGCCCGGAAACAGGCACAGGTCAGCCCGACCACACCACCGCCCACGATCAGCACATCCGCCTGTGGAGACATGCAGTTGTAAAACAGTGGCCAGTGTTCAGTGGCCAGTGTCCAGCAACCAGTGGTCAGTGGCCAGTGATCAGGCAACTGCCAAATGGGAAAAAAAGAGGTCCGACTTCCGAGGAAGCCGGACCTCTTGGTTTCACTGAACGCTGGCCACTGGCCACTGCTAGTTAGCCATTCTTCACGGCGGCGGGCACCTTGTGGATCTCGCCCTTGAGGTACTCGAGGGCCTTCTTCAGCACCGCGTCCTCGAAGGGCTTCTTCTTCTTGGTTTCCGGCTTGTCGGTCTTGTCCTTGGGCTCGCCGTTGCCCTCGGGCTTGGGTTCCTCGGCCTTGGGCTTGTCGTCGGTCTTGGGCTTGTCGTCGGTCTTGGGCTTGTCCTCTTCCTTCGGCTTCACGACGCCCGGCTTGCCGTGCACGATGTCGCGGTCGCGACGGTAGAGGAGATAGTTGAGGCGGTCCTCGTCGGCCAGCTCGACCTCGAAGCCCTTGTTCGGCTTCACGCCCCATTCGTCTTCGTCCTTGGCGTCGGGGAAGCGGTGGATGTTCTTGCCCGAGGGCCGCCAGTAGCTGGAGGTGGTCAGCTTGAGGGCACTCTGGCCCCCTTCCATCTTGATGAGGTTCTGCACGCTGCCCTTGCCGTAGGAGCGTTCGCCGATGATGACGGCCCGCTTGTGATCCTGCAGGGCGGCGGCCACGATCTCGCTGGCGCTGGCACTGTACTTGTTGATGAGAATCACGATCGGAAACTGCTCGGCCGGCGTCAGCAACGTGCGGGCCGTCACCGGCGGATTGGTATGGATCTTGAAGGTCTGGGCCGCGTCGTATTCTTCTTCCCCTTCATCGCGCCCCTTGGTGGAGACGATGCGGCCTTCGGGCAGGAAGATGTCAGCCACCTCGCGGGCCGTGACCAGCAGGCCGCCCGGATTGTTGCGCAGGTCGATGATCAGCCCGCGCATGCCGTCCTTCTCGAGCTGCTCCACCGCCTTGAACAGTTCCAGGCCCGTGGTCTCGCTGAAGGCGGTCAGGCGGATGTAGCCGATCTTGTCCTTCTTGTCGATCATGAAGTCCCACTCGTTGGTGGCGGGATTGCGCGTGTCGCCGAGCACGCTATGGACGTGGATGACGGCCCGCTTCATCTTCAGGTCGACGGGCTCCTTGCTGCCTTCGTGGACGACGGTGAGGGTGACCGGGTCGCCCGGGTCGCCCTGGATCATGTCGACCGCTTCATCGAGGCGAAGGTTCTCGGTCGACTTGTTGTCGATCTTCATGATGAGGTCGCCGGCCAGCACGCCGGCGTTGTAGGCGGGCGTGCCCACGAGCGGGCTGACCACGACCAGCCGACCGGTCTGGCGATCGACGCTGATCTGGATGCCGACGCCGCCGAACTTGCCCCGGCTCTCCTTGGTGAACTGCTTGTATTGCTTCGGATTGATGAAGGTGGAGTGCGGGTCGAGGCGTTCGAGGCCGCCGTTGATCATGTCCTCGACGAGCTTGCGCTTGGTGTCGTGGTCGAGCTCGCGGACGTAGCGGCGATCGACCTCGGAGAGGACGTCGACGACCAGCCGCACCAGCTCGTAGTCCTGATCCTTGTCGCGCAAGGGGGCACTTTGCGACACGGCCAGCCCGAGCAGGCAGACCCCGGCGATACCCAGCAACCAGCCCAGATTACTTCGGGACATGCAACATCTCCTCAACACGGCACGATTGGGTCGATCCTGACTTCGCTGCGTCGAGCGAATCGAACGGATTATAGCTCGCCTGTCGGTCACAATCGAGGCAAGAACTGGCGCGTTTCGCCGGGCTGCCTGGCTTCACCACCTTACTACGCTTGAGCGTGGACAAAAGGTCACAAGAAGAGTCTGGGGCCAGTGGCGCAACTGAGCACTGACAACCGACTGATTTCAATTTGAGAGTCCGCGAAAAGGATTTATACTTTGCTGGGGCGAAATCTTGCCCTGGACTCGCGAAACGCAGGTGGAGTTGCGGGCGATGATGAAAGAAGACTGCAAGTCGCTGTGCCGTCGCGCCAAGCTTGCCTTCGCGCGGGGCGAACACGCCGAGGCCCGGGATATTTACGTGCAAGCCCTCGAGCTCGAGCCGGGCTCGGCCGATGCCCACTACGGGCTGGCCGCCACCGCCTATCTCCTCAAGGACCTGCGCGAGGCCGCCATCCACTTCCAGGAAACCATCAAGCTCGATCCCAAGCGCGTGGGCGCCTACATCAACCTCGGCGCCATCATGAATCGCTACGAACGCTATGGCGACGCGATGCGGCTGCTCAAGCGCGGTCTCGCGCTCGATACCAAGCGCGTCGAGGGCTACTGCAACCTCGGCCTCGCCTATCGCAAGACCAACCAGGTCGACAAGGCCATCAAATGCTATCGTGAGGCGGCCCGCCTCAAGCCCGAGCTGGTCGACGCGCAGTACAACCTGGGCCGCCTCTATCTGCAACTGCAAGACTACGCCCAGGCCGTCGAGCGCTTCGAGACGGTGCTGCAACTCAAGCCCGATCTGGAAGCGGCGCGACAAGCGCTGGCCGATGCCCAGGCCCAGCTGGCCGGCCCGGCCGTCGAGACAGCGACCGAACAGCTGGTGCCCGGCTCGCTCGAGCAAGAAGAGCCCGGGCTGATTCCGTTCGATTCCGCCGAGCAGCCCGCCCCCACGGAGACCACGCAAGAAGAAGAAGAAGCGGGCGAGGCCACCACCGAGGAGGAGGGAGAAGCCCGCTCGGCCCTGGGGGACACCGCTTCGGATACGGAAGGCGGCCCGCCCACGGTGGCCGAAATGCAGCTCGACCCCGAACGCAAGCTCGATCCCGACCTGCACCGCGACGACCTGACCATCGTCTATCAGCTTGCCAAGGAAACGGAGGCCGACGGCCGCCGCCTGCTCGACCTGTTCGAGGACGAGACGAGCCCGGTCTTGAAGGAGCTGGGCGCCTGCCTCACCCACAGTCGCATGCTGGGCATCAACGAGCGCGAGGACAACACCGAGAAGTTTGCCGAGGTCGTCGAGAAGATCCGCGCGCTGCACGCCGACATCCAGGACAAGATCCACCGCATGCACGAGGCCGGCGAACGCGTGTTGCGGTCGTAGCTTTCAGTGACCCTGTGCGGGGCCCCTGACGGGGTCGATCGTTGAAAGCTAACATGTCCGGTGGTCTGCGCTGCAAAAAAAAACCGCCGGGCTGGAACTGCTTCCGGCCCGGCGGCTGCGTTTGCAACGCTGATTATCGGACGGCTCACTGCTCCTGCGGGCCGTTCAGGTAGTTGATCCATTTGATGATGGCATCGTTGTGCTCGCGCTGGGCCGAGCGCAGGTCCGTGTCGCTCGAGCAGCTCGTCTGCACGCAACGCATGGCGCCCTGCTCGTCGGCATACAGGCTGTAGGTGCAATCGCCCATGAAGACCTGGCACTGCATCCGCCAGCCGGTGCCCGGCGAGGCGCCGATTTCCACACAGGTGCCTTCAGTCAGCATGTTGACCAGCTTCACCAGCAGGACTTGCACCTCGCAGGCCTCTTCTTCGCAGGGCTCGCAGGCGCCGTGGTCGATGAAGTCGTCGCACGGATCGAGGCCAACTTCGGGCCAGACGTCTTCCAGCTCGAGCTGATACTCGGGCGCCTCGACGGGCTGACTCTCTTCCACCGTGCCCGGGGTATCGAAGTTGCGCTCGACCTTGCCCAGCGCGTCGGTGATGTCCGGATCCACGGGGGGCAGCTCAATGTCGATGATGATCGGCTGCCGGCAGTCGCCATTCGTGATGGCTTTGGGCCGGCCGCACGGGTTTCCGTAGTACCCGCGGCCGCAGCCCTGGTACATCTCTTCCTGCTCCTCGGCGTCTTTCTGGATCTGGTCGGCGATCTGGATGAGCAGGTGGGTCTTGTAGACCAGCGCGTGGGCAGCCACGCAATCGGGATCGAGCATCTGTGCCTGCTGGGCCATCATCTCGGCTTCTTGCAGGCGGCCCTCGGCCAGGGCCCGCTGGCAGGACTCGAGCAGCTCGGCGACCAGTTCTTCCACGGTCTTGACGACGGGCGGCTGGAAGCCCTCGCAACCTTCGAAGATGTTGAGGCGATTCAGATCCTGCCCGTCTTCCTGCTCTTCTTCGATGAAGGGGGGCGGCTCGGGCACGTCGATTTCCAGCGTGGACAGACTCAGGCTGAGCTGGTCGGCCAGCTTGCGGGCGTCGCTCCAGCGCTTCTCATGGACGGCCTTGCGGCACTCGCTGATCAGCTCGGCGACCTTCTTTTCCTTGGCGCTCGTGGCCTCTTCTTCCTCGGCGAGGCCGATGACCGTGTCTTGCCTGGCCTCGAGGGCAGCAAGGCCTTCGCTGGCCTGCACGTCGAGGCGGCTGCCCGGCACGAGCTTCCGGATGCGCTGATACTGGAAGGCGGCCATGGCGTCGTTGCCCGTGCGCTCGTACCAGCGGGCCACCCGCAACATGCGCTGGGCACGCTGCAGCTTCTCGATGTTATTGAGCACGCTGACCGACATCTTGACCGGCTTCTGCGGCTGCTTGGCGGCCCGCTTGTCCGCCTCCTTCTGCTTCAGGAACGGGCAGGAAATCTTCTTCTCGAGCTTGACCGGGTTCTGGGCGGGAAACTCGGGCTGCCTGGCCTCGCACGCTTCGCAGGCATTGCGGGCCGCTTGCCGCATGCCATTGGCCATGTGCTTCACGCAGGTCTTCATGATCTTGTGCACATGTTCGCTGCACTGCTGGCACGAACGCCGCGTCTTCTTCATGAACTTGCTGGGCTCGACCACCTGGACCTGGACGGCGGCCGACTCGCGGATGCTGTCCTTGAGGTGATCGACGATGACCACGATGACGCTGTTCATCGGGCAGCAAGCAGCCTCGGCCTTGACGCCGCACGCGCAACCCTTGCCGCACGACTTGCCCTTGCAGCATTCGCAGCCGCTGGCGCACGCGCAGTCCTTGGTGCAGGCACAGGCCTTGTCGCCGCTGCAAGCTTCCGCGCAGCCCGCGCCGCAGGAAGAAGCCTTCTTGTAAACAGCGACCTTGCCGCACGGGCAGGCCTTGGTGCAGCTCTTGGCCTTCGCGCAGGCGCAGTCCTTCTCGCACTTGCAGTTCTTCGTGCAGGCGCAGGGCTTGTCGTCGTCGGCCTCGACCTGGATCTCGATCTCGCAGGCGCCGTTGTCGGTGCAGTGGCAATGGATGGAGACCTTGCCCGAGCCAGACTGGCCCATCAGGGTGCCGATGAACTGGCCGACGTTGAAGACGGCCGGATCGGCGCTGTCTTCACCGCCGCAGGTGCAGCCTTCCGAGCAGGCGCAGCCCTTGCTGCAACGGCAGTCGGTGGTGCAATCGCAGTTCTGCGAGCACTGGCACGCTGTCATTTCCTGATCTTCGTCCGCGCCGATGGCGGCCACCTGGCAGCCACAAAATTCGCTGCAGTTGGCACAGGCGCAGCTCTGGCCGCACTGGCACTTTTTCGAGCAGGTGCAGTCTTCATCCGGGGCCAGCCCGAGCAGCATGTGCGGCATCATGAAGGGCACAGGAGCATAAAAGGAGATCACCGGCGTGACTTGCTGCCAGCCCTCGACATGGGCGGCGCCGAAGGCCTGCTGTACGGCTTCGATGAAGACCGCCTGATTGACGTTGATGAAGCCGTCGGCCGCCACGGGCTGCCATACGGCCACCTCGTCCTGCGGCATCTCCATGGCCTGTTGCAGGGCCTGGATCCACTGCCGCAGCACTTCGCTGACGCACGGGCAGAACGTGTCGATGATCTCGATCTGTTCCGACTTCTCGAAGAGGGCCGCTTCCTGCTCTTCCTCGAGCTGGATGCAGCCCCCCGGCACGTAACCGGCGTGCGTGGGCACGCACTGGCCGTCGTGCGCGGACACGCCCGGCCTTTCTTGACAGCGAACCTTGTGCTGAGCGGGCAGATCGGGCGGCTTCGCCCCCACGCTCAGGCCCGCACCGGTCAACACCAGCACGGTGGTCACGATCTGGGTCATCCAGCGAGTGGACATGAACGAATCCCTCCGTTCCAGAAAGAGAGGATGCGGGAGCACCGGCTCCGCCGGCGCGGTTCCTGCATCGAACGCGACATGGTGAATCGAGCGGCAAGGACTGCCGCCCAAGCCTCTGTTCCAGTTCAAGCATCACGACCGGGCGGTTCCGGCCGCCGCGGCCTGGTCGTTCTTCTCCGCAAAGCGGAGGTGGCGGACGATGGCCGGCGGCACGTTCAACCACACCAGGTCTTGCTGGACCTGGTGAGCGGTAATGTACTTGCCGACCACGTGCCCAAGCTGGGCCAGCCGCCGCCGCTCGCGGCGAGGCACGAGCGGCATCTTGAGATTGCGAACCCAGGCGTACTCGAAGTAGGTCAGGATGCCGCCGGGCTTGATGAGCCTGCGGAAGCTCCGCAGGATGCGCCGGACCAGTTCGACAGGGAAGTTGTTGAGGGGCAACGACGAGACAATGAAGTCATAAATGTCGCTGCCTTCGATCTCTTCCACGGGCCGATGCAAGATGGCGGCCTGGTCGCGGCGCTGGCGAAACTCCTCCTCCTGTTCAAAACGGCCCCGCAACAGCTCGACGAAGGCGTCGTTGATCTCGACGATGTCCAGGCGATCGTCGGGCTGCAAGACCTGCACCAGGGCCCGGGTCACGGCGCCGGTGCCGGGTCCGGCTTCCAGGATGCGTGCGGGCGGGTGCGGCCTGGCCACGTCGGAAACCATGGCCCGTGCCAGGAATCGGCTCGAGGGCAAGATCGAGCCCGTCGTGTGGAAGTGCCGCCAGTACTCGCGGAAGAAGCTGCCACACTCGCTCCAGTAACGCATCCGCGCCGCCCTTCTTCCTGCTGCCGGTCATCGTCGCGGAGGTAGCATACCGTTTTCCCAGGGACAAACAACCGGAAACGGCTGCCCGGAAAACGCGCAAGCCTGGCTAGCAATCAGGAGTCAGCAACCAGGACGCAGGAGACGTGGGGCAGCTTTGTAACCTGCCGGAGCGACGGCATCCCGTGTACAACTTGCTCTGGTCGCCGCGTGCGAAGCAGCCAAACGTCCGCAGCGCGGGCGTGGCAGGTTGGAAACCTGCCCCACCCGCCACACTACTCGGCGATCAGCGTGAGGCACGGGCCGTTGGGGTGATCGGGCACGTCCTCGCCGACGCGGATGGAGTGCCAGCCGAAGTAAGTGAGGCAAGCCAGCAAATCGTCGCGGGTCAGCCAGTGCCCGTAGGCTGCCGAGCCGCCGCAGAAACTCTTGGCCGCCAGCCCTTCGCCATACTCGAAGCGATGCAGGCGATGCCGGAAGCCCTTGTACTCGAACTTGCCCGCATCGTTGAAGCGGACGAACAGCGACGGCTTCTTGGCCAGCTCGCGATGATCGTAGTAGTGCGTCCACAAGAACAGCTTGCGGGCCGACTGCCGCGCCAGCGCGATCAGCTCCGCGGGCTGCACCTGGTGATACAGCACACCGCTGGCCCAGCAGACATCGAAGGTCTCGTTCAGGTCGCGCAGGAAGGGCATGAAATCGCCCAGCAAGAAACGCGCCTTGCTCAGGCCAAGCAATTCCTTGGTGACCAGGCAGCGCAGGTAGGCGCGGCGATTGGCCTCGACGGCGAGCACGCGGCCGCCCGCCTGTTCGAGCATGGCAGAGTGGCCCCCCTCGAGCGGGCCAAGTTCGAGCACGCTCTGCCCGGCCACGCCGCCCAGCTCGCGGATGCCCCAGGCAGCGCGATGATCCTGAAAAAGCGGCACGTTGCCCGCCTTGAGCTCGTTGAGCGGCGCGGGCAGCCGCGACGTCCATTCCCCGTCGAACAGGTCGAGGGCGTGCTGCGGCGAAGGGGCCACCCCGAGATAATTCTCGTTGAGGAAACTATCGTCCTTCTTGGTCTGCGTGCGCGTACGACCGGCGATCCATGCCCGCATCGGAATCCTCCCTGAGGTGGTGGGATCGTGACGCGCCGATTATAGATCAGCGGGGCAATCCGGGTAAAGAGGAGCCGAGTTCAACCCGCGCGGGGCTGCCACACGAGGATCTCCCCCTTGCCCGGAGTGGCCGTGTCGCCGGCGTAACGCTGATAGCTGCCCGCGGCGGGATCGACCGGGATGGCGATCCCCAGCGTGGCCAGATGCTTGGCGTAGAGGCGCAGGAAGGTGGGCGTGTACGTGCAGGCGGGGATGAAGGTGGGCATGAGGGGCAGCGGCTTCAGCGAGACAATGGTGCCCCGGTTCATCCAGGCGCCGGTGCGGATCTCGGCGCCGTCCAGCAAGAAGAGGGTGCCCCCTTTCATTTGCAGCCCGGCGAAATCGCGGGCCTTGCGGCCGATGACGATGACGCCGCGTTTCATGCGCATGGCCACCTCGAGGCCGGCGGTGCCCCCGACCAGGATGGTGCCGCCGTTCATGCCGGACAGGCTGCCCCGGTAGGCGGCGCCGATCTGCCCGCCGGCGTTGCCGGCGATGCGGATGAGGCCGCCGGTCATCTCGCCGCCGACCCAGTCGCTGGCGTTGCCCGTGACCTCGATGGCGCCCCCCTTCATGTAGGCGCCGAGGTGCATGCCGGCGTTGCCGACGATCTTGATGCGGCCCGTCGTCATGCCCTTGCCGATCCACTTGATGCGGGCGCCGTCGCCGCGGATCTCGAGTTCGTCGCTGGCGGCCCCGTCCACGTCGAAGAACTCATCGACGCGGACTTGTTTCTTGCCCAGGTAGAGGGGCAGCCCGCACACGCCGGCGTGATCGAGGCTGGCCGTCACATCGGGCGAGAGGTTCTCGGCCTCCAGCGGCACGTTGGGCAGTTCTTGCTTGAGGGTGAGAGTGATCATGAATTCCGCTCGCGGTTCCGTGGATCATGCCCCAGTGTTGCACGCCCCAGCGGGGCAAGCCCCGGGCAGGGTTGTTGCCCCTGTGCAGCCCGAATGGGGCGAAACAAGCAAGCCCCAGGACAGAGTTTGGCCCGGCGTACGCCCCAGCGGCGCGAAACAACCAAGCCCAGGCAGAGCTTGTTGCCCCTGCGTACGCCCCAACGGGGCGAAACAAGCCAGCCCAGGGCAGAGCCGAAGGGCACTTCCGGCAGGAAGTGTCCTGCGGCGTCGCCCTGGGTAGCGAGGGCCTGCCACCTTGAGCCCTGCAAGGGCGAAACAAGAACCAGCGGTTTCATGTTTCGCCCTTACAGGGCTCGGCAAGGTTTCGTCGCCTCCCCAGGGCGGCGCCGAAGGACACTTCCTGCCGGAAGTGCCCTTCGGCTCTGCCCTGGGCTGATTTGTTTGAGCCTTACAGGCTCTTCATGCTCGATGGTCACGGCGTGTTTCATGGCAGTTCGCGCACGGCAGCGTGTTCCATCCGGTGCATCTCCACCGGGTAGTTGTCGAACGACATCGTGTAATACTGCTGGAAGAGCGGGCGGATGTAGTCGGCGGTGCCCTCGTCGCTGTGCGGGCGGACGACGAACTCGCGGCCCTCGATGACCTTGCGGATCTCGCCCTCTTCCACGACGACCTCGCCCGCCTTCAGCACGTAACGCGGATACTGGAAGAGGAACTGGTCGTCGACGTTGCGGTTGTAGATGGCCACGTCGGCATCGGCGCCCAAGCCCAGGTGCCCCTTGTCGGGCAGCCCGAGCGCCCGGGCCGGGCCCGCCGACATGATGATGGCAACCTCGTACAGCGTGTATTCGCGGTCCAGCTCGTTCAGCACGATCCGCTTCTGCGCCTTCGCGGGCAGCTTCTTGATGCACTCGCGGCGGTAGTCCGCGCTCATCAGCATGTGCAGGATCTCGGGATAACGCCAGAAGCACGCGCCGTTGGGATGATCGGTGGTCAGGTAGAGCTTCCAGGGATTGTCGATGAGCAGGAGCAGCTCGAGGCCGACGGCCCACTGCACGGCGTTGACGAGGTTGCTCCCCTTGTAGGTGTAGGGGACGATGCCGCAGCCCGTTTCGTTCTCGACGTCGAGGTTGCCCCACTTGCGGCCCGTGAGCTGATAGAGCAGATGCTGCCACGGGCCGTCCGCCGTGATCGTCACGGCATTGCCGAATAGCACGGCCCCGGCATCGGCGGTCAGATTGGGCTGGCTGTTGAAGTAATCCGCCACCTGGGTGGACGCCGACTTCATCGAGTGCCAGTCGCTGCCGCCGTAAGCGTGGAACTGGAGGTGGGCCAGGTGAGCGCGCCGCCCTTCCAGCACCTTCATGGTCTCGATGGTGGTCTCGTAGTTGCCCGGCGCACCCAGGTTGTTGCAGTGCAGATGCACCGGGTGGGGCAGCTTCAGCTCGTCGCAGATCTGGGCGAGGCTGGCGATGATCTTCGCGGGCGTGGTCTTGCTGTAGCCCTCGACGGGCTCGGACAGGATCTTGGCGTCTTTGCCCCACTTCCAGGCGGCGACGCCGCCGGGATTGACCGCCTTCACGCCGTACGCCTTGGCGGCCCAGATCAGCCAGGCGACAACGTGCTTGGCGCGTTCGTGCTCGCCCGCTTCCATCAGGTCGAGGACGATCTCGTTGTTGGCCATCAGCAGGCACGACAGCTTGTCGACGATGGGCGTGTCGCGCAGCTCTTCGTGCGTGTGCTTGGCGGACAGGACGGGCACCGCGGCCTCGTTGACGGTGGTGAAGCCCATGCCGCCGTAGAGGTAGCCGGTGGCGAAGGTGGTGGGGGTTGGCCCGCCCAGGCCGGCGCGCAGCTCCTCGGTGCGCAGAAACGGGGCCGCCGCCCGTTGATTCTCGGGCGTGAGCGCGCGCGCGAAATTGAGGGCCGCACCCGCCACGTGCGTGTGCACGTCGACGCCGCCCGGAAAGACGATCATGCCCGTGGCGTCGATGGTGCGGCCACCTTGCACGTCGGCGACGACCTTGCCGTCACGAATGCAGATGTCCTTGACGACGCCATCGAGGCCGTTCGCCGGATCGTAGACTGTGCCGCCCTTGATGCGGAGCATGGGGAATAGACTATGACCTTTCCGCGCGGCGACACCTTTTTTCAACGACCGGCGCGGCCCGCGGCGTGCCGGCGAAACGCGGCTGAATCCTCGTCCCCACGCAGAGGATCCTCGTCGGGTCGGCCCTCATTCCCACGCAGCTCACCACTCACTCGGGCAGGGCAAACGAGTCGAAGAACTTCTTCAGGTTCTCCGCGTTGTCCTGGGCGCCGGTGCCGAGCACGCCGAGTTGATAGAGGCGGTTGCCCTTCAGATAGTGCCGCCAGGAGCAGTAGATGGTGTTGCCCGCGGGGTCGGTGCCCGTGACCTCGAACTGCCGGCCCGGAAACTCGCCCAGCTTGATTTCCTTGTCGTTCTTGATGGTGGCATCCTGGAGCGGGCCATGGGAGCGCTTCTGCGTGTCGAGCAGGAGCTCCTTGGCGCCCGTCTTGCGCACGTAGTCCTCCGGATAATCGTTGTAGAGGATCGTGTAGACGATGCTGCCGTTCTCGGTGTAGACCGTGAAGCGATGCAGCTCGATCATGCCGATGGCGGTGCTGATGTTCTGTTTGAGGTAGCGTGCCTTGCCCGGCATGAGCAGCTTGAAGCCGCCGTGTTCCGACTTGGTCTCCTGCCACCCCTGGGCCGGGGCCACTCCCGCCAGCAACAACGCCGCGATGGGAACGAGATACATGCGTGTGCTCATGGCAAAGACCGGGGCTCGAGGAAACGATGCGCCATGGCCCCATGCTAACCACTCGAGCATTGACTGCAAGAGCCTGCGTGGGGCAGGTTTCCAACCTGCCACGTTTGAATCGCCCCACGTGACAGACACACCTGACACGTAGTTTGGCCGTGCCCCGCGCAGAATAACGGAAAGCAAGCCGAACGAGGCGTCTGCGTGGGGCAGGTTTCCAACCTGCCACGTGGTGCAGGTTTCCAACCTGCCACGTTTGAATCGCCCCACGTGACAGACACACCTGACACGTAGTTTGGCCGTGCCCCGCGCAGAATAACGGAAAGCAAGCCGAATGAGGCGTCTGCGTGGGGCAGGTTTCCAACCTGCCACGTGCGGCGTTTCAATCGT
>JBFWSD010000033.1:0-15157 GCA_050248575.1 Gemmataceae bacterium | reverse complement strand
GGTGCTGCCGGCGAACGCAAGCAGGCGAGGGGCTCGGCTCATCGGAATGGTCCTCACGGGGATGGTGACTCACGGCAACGAACACATCATTCACAACATCATTCCACGGGCTTCAATTCTTGCACGTGCAACTCCACGCGCTGTACTCCATCGCTGCGGATATAGCGAACGAGGTGGCCGTCGGCCGGGTCGAAGCTGGCAATCACATAGGGCCGCCGCTTGCCCGGCTCAGCGTCGATCTCCAGGAAACGCCGCACGTAATCGAACAGCGCCTCCATGGAGTAGTAGATGTTCTGCCGCTCTTCCAGGGGCCGGCCATCCAGTTCTACCACGACCACCGTGCCTTGCCGTACCTGGACGGTGAATTTCTCCGAGTGATTATCGATATGCTTGGTGAAAGTCATGTTGTAGCTGGCGGGCTTCTTTTCCTGCCACCGGGCCTCGGCCTGGTCGAGTTTTTCCGCGGTAAGTTGCTGCCTCACGTTGAAGACGACCAGCGTGGAAATGGAGGCCGTGGTGAGCAAGGCCACCAGGGCCAGGTACCAGATCCAGGTTCGATTCTTGGTCGCCGTGGTGACCACACCGCATCTCCGTGACTGCTGTTCCCTGTTTATTCTATACAAGTGTTGTGAAGCGTACCGAGTCCCAAAACAGGGGTACTGGGGAATTCCCGAGTTTCGTTTGACAACCCCTTTTCGCATAATATGATGGATCAGGCGAACCACGCCCTTTCCAACAGCGGGCGATCCCATGAGCGATCCGCGTCTCAACAGCATTCATCTCGACGGCGTCCGGCGCGACGAGTTCCGCAAGATCCGCGCGGAAATGCTCGACAACATGGGAGAAGAGACGCGCCGCAGCAACGAGGTCAACGAGAGCCTCACCACCGATCGCACGCTCTATCACAGCCTCAAGGCGCGCATTCCGGATGGGCAAGAGTTCGTGTTGCTCGACAAGGACAAGCCGTACCCGCTCAAGCTGGGCATCAACACGGTGGGGCGGATGTCGGATAACGACGTGGCTTTGCCCGATCCTTATCTGTCCCGGCGTCACTGTGCGATCATGGTGCACACGGACGGCACCTGCGAGATCTACGACGTCGCCTCGAAGAACGGCACCTTCCTGAACGGCGAGAAGCTCGAGGGGCGGCACCCGCTCAAGAGCGGCGACGAGATTCGCATGTGCGACAGGCAGTTTGTCTTTGCCCGCAAATCCGACCTCGAAGGCGACAATCCTCCCGGCGATTTTACGCTTAAAGATTGACTTACCCGGGCTATAATACTCCGAAATTGTCCGGCGCACTTGCTGCGCCGGTTTAGCCCCGTTCACCCTTGCCAAACGGAGTGCGCCGATGAGAAGCGGCCGACTGTTCCTGTCCCTCGCCTTGATCCTGTGCGTGGCCGGTGTGGCCCTCGTGGCCCAGAAGCTCGAGCCCCCCGGCGCCAAGATGACCAGCGCCGCCGAGAAGTTCCTGGCCACCTTGAAGGACGACCAGAAGACCAAGGCCGTTTTCGACTTTGACGCCAAGGAACGCTCGAACTGGCACTTCATCCCGTTGCAGACGAAAGACAAGCAACCCTCGCGGCAGGGGCTGGGCCTGTACGACATGACCGAGGAGCAGCGCAAGGCGGCCCTCGAACTGGTTCGCGCCGGCACCAGCATGACGGGCTACGATAAGGCCGTCACCATCATGAGCCTCGAGGGCATCCTCCGCGACCTCGAGAAAAACGGCGCCATGGTCCGCAATCCGCAGTGGTACTTCTTCAGCGTCTTCGGCAAGCCCGCCGCCACCGGCAAGTGGGGCTGGCGCGTCGAAGGGCACCACCTCTCCCTCAACTTCGTGATCGAAGACAACAAGGTCGTCGGCTTCACGCCCGCCTTCTTCGGGGCCAACCCGGCCGTGGTGATGGCCGGCGACAAGAAGGGGCTGCGCACGCTGCCCGGCTGTGAAGAGTTTGCCCGCGCCCTCATCAAGTCGCTCGACGAAGACCAGAAGAAGCTCGCCTATCAAGACAAGCAGCTGCCCGAGATCGAGCAGGGCAAGGTTTCTCCCGCGCTGGGAGCGCCGATCGGCGTGCCCGCCTCCAAGCTGAACGACAAGCAAAAAGCAACACTGACCAAGCTGCTCGAGGCCTATACCAGCCGCATGCCCGCCGAGGTGGCCGAGGTGGAAATGGCCGAGGTCAAGAAAGCCGGGCTCGACAAGATCTACTTCGCCTATGCAGGCAATCCCGAACCGGGCAAGCCCTACACGTATCGCGTCCATGGCCCGACCTTTGCCGTCGAGTTCCTGAACACCCAGCCCGACTCGGCGGGCAACCCGGCCAATCACATTCACAGTGCCTGGCGGAAGATCGGCGGCGATTTTGGCGTGAAGAAGTAGCGATCGGCTCAGCGATCAGGATTCAGTTGGCCATGGATGCTGGAGCGCCGCGAGACAGGCTGATGCTGATTGCTGATAGCTGATTGCCGATAACTCCCATGAAACAATCGTCCGGCACCTTGCTCTATCGCCAGGGCCCCAAGGGGCTGGAAGTGTTGCTCGTGCACCCGTCGGGCAACTACAATCGGCACAAGCCGTGGAGCATTCCGAAGGGAGTGCCAGACGAAGGCGAAGAACTGGCGGCCGCCGCACTGCGGGAGACCAGGGAAGAGACCGGAGTGAAGGCGGCGGCGGACACGTTGATCGCCCTGGGGCATATCGAGTACGTCAAGAGCCGCAAGCGGGTGCATGCTTTTGCGGCCCCGGCCCCGGCCGACGCGGCGCCGACAACGGCCAGCTGGGAAGTGGATCGCGCCGAGTTCGTTGCGCTCGAACGCGCACGCGAGCTGCTCCATCCCGATCAGCGTGTCTTTCTCGAACGCTTGCTGGAGCATCTGAACCAGACATGACCTTGATCCCTGGAAGCCATCATGACTGACGAACACGACCCCGAACAGCAGCAAGATGACGGTGATGACCGCCGTGCCTTCGTGCGTCATCGTTCGAAGCCGGAGACGCCGTCATTTGCCATCACCGGCGAGGAAGAGATCATCACCTGGAAAGCCCGCGTGCGCGACATCTCGCGGGGCGGGATCAGCCTGCTGGTCAACAGCAGCTTCCCGGAAAACGCCGTGGTGGAGATCGAACTGCCCAACCCGGAAGCGGACGTGTCGCGGATCCTGCCCGCCCGGGTGGTGCGTTGCTCGACGCAGAACGGCGTCCACTACACGGTGGCCTGTGCTTTTCTGGAAGAACTGACCGACGACGAGATCAAGGCGCTGGTGTGAGCCCGCTCCGTCGCCCATCACTTCTGAACGTCTACCGCGCGAACGGCGCCAAGACCATTCCGTCTCCACTCAAGGAGGTTGCCATGCGCCCGATCCTGGCCTGCGTTCTAGGCAGTGTTGTGTTTGTTCCTGCCCGGGCCGCCGATCCCGAGGTGGCGGTCTACCGTCCGGAGGAACGGGCGCTCGTCCATCACGCGGAACTGCCCGCTTCCTTGCATGCCAGCAGCACGATCGCTCTGGCGGCGCGGGTCGATGGGGCCGTCGAGAAGATCTTGTTTCGCGAGGGGGCGGAAGTCGCGCAGGGGCAAATCCTCTTTCAACTGGACGCCCGTCCGATTGAGATCGAGGTGAAGGCGGCCCGCTCCAAGCTCAATGAGGCGGAATTCAGATTCAAGAGCGAAGATGCGCGATGGACCATTGCCGCCCGGAACGCTCAGAAGAATGCGATTGCCAGTGAGGAATTGAAAGTCTACCAGATTCATCGTGAAATCGCTCGCGCCGGTCTGGAAGTGGCCCGCGCAGAGTTAGAAGCTGCCCACCTCAAGCTCGAATACACCAAGATCGCCGCACCTTGCGCCGGGCGGATTGGCCGCTCCGCGGTCAGTGCTGGCAGCGTCGTGAAAGCGTATGACCTGGCCACGCCGCTCGCCACAATCCGTGTGCTCGACCCCTTGCACGTCCACATTACGTTGCCCGCAGATGATCTTGCGGCCCTGCGGCAAGCTGTCGAGAAGAAGGTGACCATCGAACTGCGGGCGCCGGGCGAAGAAGCGGCCCGCCAGGCAACGCTCGACTTCGTCGGCCATCACATCGACCCGCGCTCGGGCCTGCTGCTGGCGCGGGCCGTGCTGCCCAATCCTGACGGCAAGCTGATTGCCGGTCAGCGCGTCGAGGTGCGTGTCCCGCTCGGCCCGCCACGGCAGCAGCTGCTTATCGCGCCGCAATCGATCCTTTCCGACAGGGCCGCCGTCCTTGTGGTCAATGAGCAGAAGCTCGAGGAGCGGGCCGTCAAGCTGGGGGCCATGATCGGCGAGCTCCGCTGCATCGAAACGGGCCTGGCCCCCACCGACTGGGTGGTAGCCAAGCCCGGCAAGCTGAAGGCGGGAACCGAAGTGAAGAGCCGCCGATTGGATGCGCCGCCCGAGGGCAAAAAGATCGAGCCGCAGGGCGGGCTGCCCCGTGAAGCCAGGCCGCCCGAACTGCCCTACCTTGGCCCGACCATTGAAATCAACGCGATCTACAAAGGAGCCACCGCTGATGTGGTCCGCGCTGCGCTGGCCACGCCGATCGAACAACAGCTCAACGGCCTGGAGAACGTCGTGTCGCGCGTCACCACCTGCGGCAACGACGGTAGCCTTAGAATTTCTCTTGTCTTGAAGCAGGGCACCGACCTCGACCAGGCCATGCAACTGGCCCGCAACCGTCTCGACCTGGCTCAGCCCCGGTTGCCGGAACAGGTCCAGCGCGACGGCATGACCATCCGCAAGCGGGGCAAGTTCCTGCTGGCGGCGGCCGTGTCCATGAAGGACGACCGGCTCGACCGGCACGAACTGGCCCGTCTCGCCAAGGACGTGCGCGAGAACCTGGAGCGTGTGCCTGGAGTCTCCGCCGTGGGCGTGCATGGCGAAGCGGCACCTGGCCCGCAGCTGCGCGTCAACTTCGATCGCCGCAGACTGCAAGCGTTCGGGCTGACCGTGGCCGAGGTGGCCCAGGCGCTCGGCGCGGAGGCCAAAGCCTCTGGATCCGCACTCGTCCTTCCCAGGACCGACAAGCCCGACGAACTGGGCGATACGGTAGTGAAGATGGCGAACGGAGTTGCGATCCGGCTGAAGGATGTGGCCACCATCCAGCTGGTCACGGGCTGGCAGACCCTCACCGACGTGGACGGCAGGCCGAGCATGATCTTGCTGGTGGAAGAGCTACCCGGTGCGCGCGACACGGTCAAGGGAGTGGCGGGCGCTCTCGACAAGCTGAAGAAGGATCTGCCCGCCGGCATCGACGTGCGCGTGCTGCCCTGACTCGATCTGCCTTGTCAGCATGGTCGCCGCGCTCGCGAAGTCCCCTGGGCGCGTCGGCCGCAACCCATAAGAATGAAGCCAGGAACTGCACACACACCGCGATCAACCACCAGTGCTCTTCTCACAGCGGTGGTGTGAGCGGTTCGTCCAGCACTCGCGCAGGGCAACCGGTGCCAGGAAGGCCGCTGGCCAAGCCAGCGCCCATACAGGAAGAACATGGAACAACTCGATTTCCTCGTCGATTTACTGGTGGTGTTCGCCGTCACCGGGGTGGCGGTTTTTCTCTTTCAGCTGTTGCGGCTGCCCTCGGTCGTCGGGCTGCTGGTGGCCGGCGTGCTCATGGGCCCCACCGGCTTCAGCCTGGTCGACGAGGTCGAGCGCGTCCGCTTGCTGGCCGAGATCGGCGTGGTGGTGCTGCTCTTCACGGTCGGGCTCGAATTCTCGCTGTCGAAGTTGTGGGCGATGTGGCCCGTCATGTTCCGCGTCGGCATGCCGCAGGTGTTGCTTTGCGGCCTCGTCACCTTTCTTGCCACCTACTGGTACATGGGCGGGCTCGGGCCCGCCGTCTTCTGCGGCATGCTCGTCGCCATGTCGAGCACGGCCATCGTCCTCAAGGTGCTGACCGACCGGGGCGAGCTCGATTCGCCGCAGGGGCGCGTCGCCATTGCCGTCTTGCTTCTGCAAGACTTGCTGGTGGTAGTGTGCATGCTGTCGACGCCGCTCCTGGCCGCCCAGGGGGGCGATGTCAAATCGTTGCTGGTGTCCCTTGCCGTCGGCAACGGCATGGTCGTGCTGATCCTGCTGGCAGGGAAGTTCCTGGTGCCCCACTTGCTATACCTCGTGGTGCAGACGCGTAATCGCGAGCTGTTCCTGATCCTGATCGTGCTCTTGTGCCTGGGCACGGCCGCGGCGACCGCCGCGGTCGGGCTGTCCTTGGCGCTCGGCGCCTTCCTGGCAGGTCTTGCCCTGGCGGAATCGGACTATGCCCATCAGACGCTGGCCGAGGTGCTGCCCTTCCGCGACACGCTGGCCAGCCTGTTCTTTGTCTCGGTGGGGATGCTGCTCGACCTGCGATTCGTGGCCGAGAACTGGCTGCTGATCGCGGTGACCGTACCGGCGATCTTCGCGCTCAAGTTCTTGGCGGGCGCCCTGCCCACGTTGCTGCTGGGTTATCCACAGCGCATCGCGGTGCTGAGCGGTGTTGCCCTGGCCCAGGTAGGGGAGTTCTCCTTCGTGCTGGCCGGGCGGGGCCGCGAACTTGGCTTGCTCAGGAGCGACGACTACCAGACCTTTCTGGCTGCCGCCGTCATCACCATCGCGCTCACCCCGTTCCTGATCGCGGGCAGCCCGAAGCTGGCCGAGTGGCTGGGCCGCTTCCCGATCGGCCGGCGCGAAACCGAAGAGCCCGACGCCCGCGTCGTCGAGCGCAATCACGTCATCATCATCGGCTACGGGGTAAACGGCCGCAACGTGGCCCGCGTGCTCCGCGACGTCGACATTCCCTACGTCGTCCTCGAGATGAACCCCGACACGGTGCGGCAGGGGCGTGCCCGCGGCGAGCCCCTCTTCTTCGGCGATAGCACCCGGCCCGCGCTCCTCGAGCATCTCGGCATTCACGAGGCCCAGGTGCTGGTGGTGGCCATCTCCGATCCGGCCAGTGCCCGCCGCACCGTGCAGATGGGCCGCCAGCTCAACCCTGGCGTGCACATCATCATCCGCACCCGTTACGTGGCCGAGGTCGAAGAGCTACAACGGCTGGGGGCCAACGAGATCATCCCCGAAGAATTCGAGACCTCGATGGAGATCTTTGCCCGCGTGCTGCGCCGCTACGAGGTGCCCCGCAACATCATTCTCGACCTCTCGGAGCGCATTCGCCTCGACCACTACGACGTGTTGCGCGATCCCGACACGCCGGTGCAGCGCGTGACGTTGCCCTTCAACATCTTGCAGCGCGTCGAGACCGAATCGTGCCTCATCAAGGAAGACTCGACAGCGATTGGCAAGTCGATTGGCGAGCTGCGCATCCGCAATGCCACCGGGGCCACCGTGGTGGCCGTCCGCCGCGATCAGCAGCTGTTCTTGAATCCTGGCCCGGACCAGGTCCTGAAGGTGGGCGACATCGTGGTCCTCATCGGCGACCGCCACCAGGTCGACCGGGCCGTCTTCCTGCTCGATTCGACGTTGGAGCAGCCCGAGCCGAAAAGCTCCAGCACGTCTTCCTCGGGCGAGCGCGAGCCCTCTGGCACTTGATTCGAAAGACCAAAAACGCCCGCGGAAGAACGCGGACTGCGTGCGCGGATGCGCGCGGATTCGTGCAACGTCGGTAAAGCTGATTATCTGCCGCGTCAGATCCGCGAGAATTCGCGCACGCAGCCCGCGTTCATCCGCGGGCGCCTTTGGGGCTTCGCAGCGCTGCCGAATCCGGAATCAGATTCGCCGGAACTGGCGGTCGAGATCTTGCTTGCTGAAGAGGAGCGAGGTGGGCCGTCCGTGCGGGCAGTGATGGGCATCGCGGGCCAGGTGTCGCTGTTCCAGGAGCGCCTCGATCTGGTGGGGCGTGAGGCGGTCGCCCGCCTTCACCGCGGCCTTGCAGGCCATCAAGCTGAGCAGGGCGTTGAGCAGCTGGGCTCGCTCCGGCGGCCGCTCCTTCGACACGAGATGATCGACCACGTCGCGGAGGATGCCCGCCGGCGTGCGCTTGCCCAGGACGGCCGGGTAGCTGGTGAGCAGCAAGGTGCCGCCGCCGAAGTCCTCGATGTCGAGGCCGAGCTCGGCCAGCTCGCTCTGGTGTTCCAATGCCAGGGCCGCCTGCTCGGCGGGCAAGTCGATCGGTTCGGGCACCAGCAGTTTTTGTTTCTCGAGCCGGCCCGTGCGCAGCCTGTCCTGCAGCTGTTCGAACAGGATCCGCTCGTGCAAGGCGTGCTGATCGATCACCAGCATCCCTTCGGGCGTCTCCAGCACGACATAGGAGTCGTAAAGCTGCAGGGCTTTCAAACTGCCATTGGTCGCTGGGAGGGCAGTCGCCTCGGGCGCGGCGTCGACGGCCGCCGCTGCGGCTTCCTGCGCGGTCGGTGCATGCCGCGTTTCGCGTGACGGTGCGGCTGGCAAGTCCTGATGAGCAACCGGCTCTGCCGGTGCCCGTTCCCGGACGGCGGGCTCCTCTTCGAGCAGGGTGACCGGCGTGTGCGGCGCGAGCGGCGCCAGCGGCTCGAAGGGCAACCGTGGCCCGGGCGGGGCCGGCGACTGCAGCGACCAGGCGCGCGGGTTGTACTCGCTGGCGTAGCGGGCCTGTCCCTCGGGCAAGTCATTGTGGCGCGGCACCTGCAAGCGGGCCGTCAGGTTCTCACGCCGCAGCCGGTCGCGCACGCAGCTCAGCACCAGGTGATAGAGGGCTTGCCCGTCGCGGAAGCGGACCTCGGTCTTGGTCGGATGCACGTTGACGTCGACCGCATCGGGGGGCACGTCGAGGAAGAGGAAGGCGACGGCGTAGCGGCCCGTCATGAGCAGTCCGCGATAGCCCTCTTGCAGAGCGTGGGCCAGGCTGCGGTCGCGGATCCAGCGGCCATTGAGAAACAGGTGCTGCATGCGAACGTTGCCCCGGTCGCAGGCAGGATCGGCGATGTAGCCCTGCAGCTTGACCGGGCCCTGGCTCTGTTCCACCTCGAAGAGCAGATCGGGCAATTCCTGGCCGAAGAAGAGGCCAATGCGCTCGCGCCGCCCGGCCCGCGCGGGCACCTCGTAAACACGCTTGCCGTTGTGCGTGAAGGTCAAGTGCAAGTGAGGCTGTGCCAGGGCCAGCCGGGTGAAGACGTCGTCGACGTGCCCGAGCTCGGTCCCCGGCGTGCGCAAGAACTTGCGCCGCACCGGCGTGTTGAAGAAGAGGTGCCGGACCTCGAGACGTGTGCCCGGCGCGCCGTTCCAGGCGCGGACGGCCGACAGCTGATCGCCATGACAGCTGATCTCGGCCCCGTGCAGCTGAGCGGCGGGCCGCGATTGCAGGTTGACCTGGGCAATGCCGCCGATCGACGCCAGCGCCTCGCCGCGGAAGCCGAGCGTGCCGATCCGGAACAGGTCGTCGGCGTCCTTCAGCTTGCTGGTGGCGTGGCTGGCAAAGGCGAGGGGCAGATCGTCAGCCTCGATGCCGTGCCCGTCGTCGGTGACGCGGATCAGCTCGATGCCCCCTTGCTCCAGCTCGAGGTCGATGCGCGTGGCCCCGGCGTCGACCGAGTTCTCGAGCAACTCCTTGACCACCGAGGCCGGCCTTTCGATGACCTCCCCCGCGGCGATCTTGGTGATAACGCTCGGCGGCAGCTGACGGATGCGCGGCATGCAAGACTTCCTGTCGTGTGATGGTTGGGTTCACGATAAGGAATCGCGGGCGCGATGTCGAGGGGAATGACGGGGCTCGAGGTGAGGAATGCCGGCTGGCCCCGTCCGGTTCAGGTGGCGCCGTCGCCAGGCGGCATTTCAAAAATGTCCAAATGACATCGCCCCGGCGCGCATCGTCTTCTATAGTGGAGAAGCACCCGCACACCCCGCCGGCATCCCTTCAAAGGAGGCAGACGATGTGCCACATCCGTCTTATCCGGAACACCCTCGTGCCGGCTTTGTTGGTCGCGAGCATGCTGGCCGTCCAGCAACTACCTGGCCAGAAGAAGGACGACAAGAAAGACGAGATTCGCATGACCGCGGTGGCGGGCATGTTCCCGTGCGGCGCCAAGGCGGGCAGCACCGTCACGGTCACCATCGGCGGTGCGCGCCTCACCGGGGCCAAGGCCTTCTGGTGCGAGCACCCGGGCATCACCGGCAAGATCAAGCCCGACGGCGCCAGCGACGCCGAGGTGAAGGCCGACATCACCGTCGCCAAGGATGTGCCGCCCGGGCTGTATCAGTGGCGGCTCATCGCCAAGCGCGGCGCCAGCGCCCCGCGCTTTCTCGCCGTCAGTTCCGGCGACGACCTGGTCGAGCAGGAGCCGAACGACTCGACCGAGAAGGCGCAGCCCCTCGCCATCGACGGGGCCGTCAACGGCAACCTCGAGAAATACGCCGACATCGACATCTACAAGCTGACGGGCAAGCAAGGCGATCGTGTGCTCATCCTCACGCAATGCCAGGCGCTCGGTGTGTCGGCCGATCTGGCCACCGCCGTCACCGACGCCGCGGGCCGCCCGATCGCACTGGGCACCCAGATGTTCCAGGGTGATCCCTTCATCGACTACACCTTCGACCGGGCCGGCGACGTGTTCGTTCAAGTGTGGAACCTGGTGCCCGGCGACATGCCGGGCCGCGTCTATCGCCTGACTGCGACCAGCGCGCCGGTCTTGCAGTTCACCTATCCCGCCGGTGGCCACCGGGGCAGCACCGTCCAGCTCGAGGTGGGGGCCCTCGATCCGGCCAACAAGCTCGGCGGAGACCGGCAAGGACCCTATTCGGTGCTCAAGGTGCCTTTCATGATCGGGGCAGAGGCGCAGCCCGAATCGGCGTTTCGCTTGCCGGGCAAGCCAACCTTCAACGCCCTGGAGTTTGCCGCCGGCGAGCTCAACGAGACGCTGGAAGAGGAACCCAACAACGATCCGAAGTCGGCCAACGCCGTGACCATCCCGGTCATTGTCAATGGCCGCTTCCCCGAGCGTGGGGACGTGGATTACTTCAAGTTCAAGGCAGAGAAGGACCGCAAGCTGGTGCTGGACGTGGCGGCCCAGCAGCTTGGCTATCGTGGCGATCTGCGCGTGGCGATCTTTGACGCCGAGGGCAAGCAACTCGCCGCGAACGACGGCCGCTCCCCCACGCAGCTCGATCCGCGTCTCGAGTTCACGGTGCCCGCTGACGGCGAGTACACGGCGCTGGTGCAAGAAATCGTCCCGCGCCGCTGCAACGGGCCGCGCTTCATTTATCGGCTGGCCATTCGCGATCCGCTCCCTGACTTCCGGCTCACACTCAAGACGCCCACGCCGTTCGTCAAGCCGCCTGAGGGGGCCATCCTCGTCAACGTCGAGAAGCTCGAGGGTTTCGACGCGGAAATTGCCCTCAGCATCGACGGACTGCCTGGCGACGTGAAGGCCGCGCCCACCGTGGTGGGCAAGGGGGCCAACCAGGCCATCATCGCCATCGCGGCCCCGCCCAGCCGCAACGACCAGCATTTTCCGATCACCATCGTCGGCAAGGCCATGGTCGGGGACCGGGCCCTGACGCGCGTGGCTACTGCCCGGGTGCCGCTCGTCAAGATCGGCGACGAGGTCCGCTCCAGCTTCGTGACCGACAAGCTGTTCCTGACGATCACGGACGAGGACCTGGGCCCGCCGCCGCCCCCGGTGGGCGTGGGCACGATTGCCGCCAGCTCGCCCGGCTGGAAGTACATCGCGGCCTCCGCCGTGAAGGGGAACGACTGGATCCAGCCCAAGTTCGATGACGGCAAGTGGATGGCCGCCAAGACTCCGCTCGGCTACGGGGAAGACGTGGTGGCCCAGAAGAAGGGAACGCCCCTCACACTGCAAGGGCAGAACGTCTACCTGCGCCGCGAGTTCAACTTGGAGGACAACGTCCTCAAGCCAGGAGTGAAGTTCAAGATGTTCGTCGCCTCCGACGACTCGGCAGTCGTGTACATCAACGGCAAGATGGTCGACAACGATACGGCCGACCACGAGGTGATGTACTGGAACCGCGAGGTGGACGTGCCCGCCAACGTGTTCGTCAAGGGCCGCAACGTGGTGGCGGTCCAGCTCAACAACAAGAGCGGCTCGAGCGATTCGGTCTTCGATATGCAGCTCGACGCCCTTGTCCCCGCCGGCGGCGCGGCCAAGAAATAGTTGTGAAGGCCTGGTAGAACCCATGTCGATTCGGTTTCTTGGTCGCGAGTTGATTGGCTGGCTGCTGGTGGGCTTTGGCTTGCTGGGGCTGTATGGCGGGTTCGCGCTCGTCATGAATCGCCGGCCCCTCGAGGCCGGGCCGATCACCTTCATGGCCTTTCTGCTCTTCAACGTCGGTATCGTGGTCTTGCGCACCGCGACCGCGGCGCGGTTGACCATGCATGTTCATGCCCTGGATCACGGCGTTTCCGAACAGGTCTTGCCCGTTTTCGATCCGTGGGTCATTCGCGGGATTGGCGTGGCGGTGGCGCTGGTCAGCGTGGCCCTCACGCTGGGGGCCTGGCAGCGGACGGCCGTTACCGGCCAGTTCTCCACCTGGCACGTCTTTCTGCCCGGTTTTGCCGTCATCGGGGTCGGGCTGGTGTTCTTCCCCAGAACCTACCAGGACCGGCCCCTCTGGGACCTGCCCGGTGAATGGCAGCTGATAGCCGGTTTCGTGGCCATGGTCGTGGTCGGGAACTGGCTGGTGCTGCAGAGCGTGGTCAACCTGATCCAGTGAGCACCTTCACAAATGTTTCATGCTTGCGGGCGAATAAGAAGTAGGGTGGCCTGCGGTTTCGGCCACCTTCTTGCGTCCGTTTTTTGACTACGATTTTGGCGCTACCTATAATCAAGTAGCAGGAACCTGTCCCGCAAGGACCCGCCCGCAGATCCGGAACGCCAGCCTGATGCGGGTTGGAGTGCGGCACCTCTACCCGGGCCAAGCACGGCGACTGGGCTCCTGACGGTGAGGCAACTTTCCATGATGGCAACCAAGTTTCCCACTCGCTGGCGCACCGCGTTGGTTGTGCTGGCGGCGTTCGTCTTCCCGCTCCAGCTCCGGGCCGAGCAGCCCCGCGCTGCCGCACCCGAGGAGCCGGTCGAAGGGCTGTTTGTCACCGTCCAGAATCCGATCACCAGCAACGTCGTCAAGCGCATCGAGGCCCAGGTCCAGCGTTTCCTCGAACGCACCGAGGGACGCAAGGGGGTGAAGATCGTTTTCGACTTCAACCCGGAAGGCGCTTCGGTGCAGAGTGACGATTTTGGCGCCTGCCGCGGTCTGGCCCAGTACATTCTCAATCTGCAAGACGTGACCACGATTGCCTTCGTGCACAACGAGGTAACCGGGCACACGGTGCTGCCCGTGTTCGCCTGCCGCGAGGTGGTGATGTCGAAGGGGGGCAAGCCGATTCGCGACAATCAGCTGTCGGCGACGGCCCGGATAGGGGAGGCCATGCGCGGCCAGACAAACGGCCTGGAAGAGGACCAGCGCCTCTTCTACAAGCAGGTGGCGCAGCGGCGCGGGCGGCCGCCGGCCCTGTTGCTCAAGATGGCCGACCCGCACATCGAGGTCCTCAGCGGCGTTCGCAACGGCGCACGCTGGTACGTCGACAGCGCCGAGCTGGCCGAGGCCAAGAAGAGCGGTTTCTCGCCCGACCCCACCAACCCCAAGATCTTGGCGGGCAAGCAAGCCCTCTACGCCACCCCCGAGGCGCTCGAATACGGTCTGTGCGTCAACCTGACGCGCGAGACGCGGCAAGAAGTGGCGGAGGCCTATCGCATGCCGCCGCGCAGTCTGCGCGAGGACCCGCTCGAGGGCCGCCAGCCCATCGCCAGCCTGGTCGAGGTCAAGGGGCCCATCAACGCCGCCCTGGCCGAACGCCTCAAGCGGCAGATGCGCCGCTCGATCGGCAACCAGAACGTCAACTTCTTCATCCTCAAGCTCGATTGCCACGGCGGCGATCCGCAGGTGGCCCGCGAACTGGCCGAGTTCTTCCGCAACCTGCGCGACGATCGCGGCGATTTCGCCGTGATGACCGTGGCCTATGTCACGCGTGAGGCCGATGACAACGCCACCTTCCTGGCCCTGGGCTGCACCGAGATCGCCATGGAGTCCGAGGGACACCTGGGGGGCTTTCAGCGCATCGTCGAGGATCGTCCCAATCTTCAAGAATCCATTGGCGAAGAGCTGGCCGGAGTCGCCGGCGAGCAGGGCTACCCGCCCATCCTGGCGCGCGGCATGCTCGATCCCAACATGGCCATCTACTACGTGCAAAGCCAGAAGGGGCCGTTCGAACGCCGCCTCATCAGTGAAAATGAACTCCGCACCGATCGCGCGGGCGATCAGCGCTGGACCAATCCCCAGCTCATCAAACCCAGCGGCGAATGGTTCAAGCTCACGGCTGAACGCGCCAAGGACCTGGGTGTGGCCCGGCACGTCGTCCCCGGTCCGGCCGAGGCCGGCTTGACTTCGCTCTATGCCAGCTATGGCCTGGAAGAGGATTCGGTCAAGCTGGCCCGCAACGACTGGCTCGACGAGGTGGCCGCCTTCCTGCGCCTGGGCTGGGTCGGCGCCCTGCTGGTCATGATCGGCATCACCGGGCTGATCCTCGAGATGAAGATGCCCGGCTTCGGGCTGCCCGGCGTGACCGCGGCCATCTGCTTCGTGCTCTTTTTCTGGGCCCATTCGCAACTGGCCGGGCAATGGGTCATGCTCGCCATCTTGCTCTTCGTGCTCGGGCTGATCCTGATCGGCATCGAGGTCTTCCTCATCCCCGGCTTCGGCATCACCGGCGTGTCGGGCATCTTCCTGGTCATCGTCAGCCTGGCGCTGGCGACGCTGGTCAAGAAGCCCGA
The DNA here is from genome assembly GCA_050248575.1 of Gemmataceae bacterium. Classification (GTDB taxonomy): domain Bacteria; phylum Planctomycetota; class Planctomycetia; order Gemmatales; family Gemmataceae; genus JBFWSD01. The sequence continues at coordinate 387 of JBFWSD010000033.1, read as the reverse complement.
GACCACCGCGGAGTGGATGAACTTCGGCGCCAGCGTGTCGCAGTTCGTGATCGCCACCGGCGCAGCCGTGGTGCTGGCCTTCGTGGTGGGCCGCAATCTGCATCACATTCCCTGGGTCAATCGCATGGTGCTCTTGCCGCCGAGCGACCAGCTAGAGACCAGCGACGACGATTTCGATCAGGGGCAGTCCGACCGCTATGCTGCCCTGCTGGGCACCATCGGTGAGGCGGCCACGACCCTCCGCCCGGCGGGCAAGGCGCGGTTTGGCGATGAGTTCATCGACGTCGACGCCGAGGGCAGCTACGTCCAGCCCGGCACGCGCATCCAGGACAACGAGATCGAAGGCAATCGCATCGACGACAAGGAAATCCATTGATATGTACCGGC
>JBFWSD010000032.1:0-15188 GCA_050248575.1 Gemmataceae bacterium | reverse complement strand
GGCTCTCGGCCAGGCACTGCCGGCTATAGGCAGCCAGGTGGTCCATGAAGACGCGCAACAGCCTCTTGTTGCGATTGCCGAAGAACGAGAAGCCCCCGCCGCCAGACATGCAGCTATCCAGGGCCTCCTCGAGGTGGCTCTCGGCCGTGCGTGAGCGCTGCACCTGCTGGTCGAGCCGCTCCCGGTGCAGCGCGGTCTGATCGTTGCAGAACTGGATGAGCCTTTGGATGGCGGATTCGGAAGTGACAATGCGGCGGCCCGGGATCTCCATGAGGCCATAGGCCACCTTGGTGAGCTTGTGGCTCCACTTGTCGGCGAGCTTGTTCACGGCGCCCATGAGAGCGCGATTGAGCTTGCTCTTCTGCAAATCGCTGTCGCGGGTGAGGCCCATGCTGGTGCCGACCCATTCCTGCACACGCAGGGCCGCTTGCCGCGCCCAGTTGCCCGGGTCGTCCTGGGCAATGGCCTGCATCGACTGCTCTTCGAGCGACGAGAGGAAGGAAGTCAGCGCGCTGGCCAGGTTGGTCTCGAAGCCGGCGGCGGCCAGCTCTTCGATGTGGCCACAGATGGTCTCGTAGCGCAATTCCGGATCGGCAACGGCGCGGGCACAGGCCGCCTCGATTTCCGCCTGGGCGGTGGATTCTTCGGTGGATTGCCAGTCGCGCAGCAGGGTGAGGCAAGCTTGCCGGCCCGCCAGGCGCAGCATCAGCCCGCGCGGGAACCACACCTGATACGTGCCAAAACTGCGGAAGGGAGTGATGTCCGCCTTGGCCGGCCTTGGTTTGCGCGAGTTTTCCAGCTTTACTCCCAGCGGCGTGGCCAGTTCGTGATAGAGATAGCTGCCCAGATGGGCCACCGCGTCGCGCAGCGCTTCCGGGCTGCGATGACCCAATTTCATCAGGTAGATGTAGCTGAAGGGCGGCCCTTCATGGACGATGCGTGGCCCGTCGGCCCCATACTGCGCCGTGAACGGAATGGTTGGATCTGAAAAGTGGCTCAGCTCGGTCAACGTCGCGTAAACGTTGGCCTGCTCCGGCTTCGGCGTGGCCGGGTCATCGGGCGCGCCGCAGAAGACGACCGCCGTCACCTCGGCATTGGGCATCTTCAGCTGTTGCAGGAGCCGCCGCAGGGCATAACCGAGATCGACGATGGTGCCGCTCGAGCCGCCGCCCGCCGCCATGATCACATACACGCGCGGCTTGCGATCGCGCAGGGCCAGGCCGGTCTGGCTCACCGCCTGATACAAGGAATCGGGATGCGAGATGTGCTGCACGGCGCGGCGGACCTTGCCAAGCAAGCGCAGATGATGATCGACGAACGCCAGCCGCCCGAGGGCCCGCACTCCTTGCGTTTGCAGCGAGCGCGGCAGTGTGTACAGTTTCTCGTGGGGCAGCCAGTCGGAGACGTGCTCCATCATGCGCCGCCGATAGTTGCTGATCGGCTGCAGCGCCATGTGATACACTTCCTCGCTCGTGCAGGCCATGTCCTCCTTGCCGCGCAACAACGTCTGGCAGGCCTCGGCATCCGGATCGATGTAGAGGAAGCGGAACAGCGGGACCTTGTTCAGATCGCCGAAGCGATCGATCATGCGCGTGCGCAGCTCGAGGATGCAGCGCCGCGCAAAACCCCCCATGCCGATGATGAGCGTGGGCCGCAAGGCGCCTGTCTGCGGCTGGATCAGCGTCAGGCCCAACTCGGAGACGGGCCCCTCCTCCTCGCCATGGGTGGGCGTGCCCGCCAGATCGACGTCACCCTCCATCTGCTCGAGGGAGATGTCCTCCATGGTCTCCGACATGCTCTTGCCGACCTTCTTCTCGTCGAGCAGGGCTTCGACCTTGGGCCGCGCATTGTAGAGCGCGCGAATGAAGGACAGACAGTTGGGAAACCGCTTGGTCGGATCCTTCGCGAGGGCACGGGCAATGATTGGCCGCTCCGGCTCGGGCAGGCTGCGCAGCTCGGGATCCTGCGAAGTGTGCTGCATCATCAGCTGGCGGGCATTCTTGCCGTTGAAGGGACGCTGCCCGGTCAGCATTTCTTGATACACAATGGCCAGGCTGTATTGATCGCTGTGCTCGCTGATCTTGCCCGCAAAGGTTTCGGGCGGCGCATAGATGGGCGTCACGCTCGACAGGCTGCCCGACTGCCTTTCGAGGTGCTTGACCAGCCCGAAGTCGGCCACCTTGACCCGGTCGCTGATGAGAAACAAGTTGCGCGGCTTGATGTCGAGATGCTGCAAGTTGTGCTTCTGGATCATGTGATCCAGGGCTTCGGCAGCGTCGCGCAGATAGCGGAGCAGATCGTCACGCGGAATTCCAACCAGGCCCGCTGCCTGGCACTCGTCCATGCAGTCTTGCAGGTTCTTGTCCGCCAGTTCCATGACGATGCACAGTTCGCCCTCCACCACCTCGATGCGGTCCATGGACAGGACGAAGGGGTGACGGACTTCCTTGACGGCGTTGAGGGCGTTGAGTTCCTGTTCGGCGGGAGCGCGGTCGGAGTCGAGAGAGTTCAGGTTGCCATAGACGAACTTGATCGCCTTGTAGATGCCGCCCGGAGCTTCGCACTTCCAGACTTCCCCGAAGCCGCCGTTGCCAAGCGGCTCGATGAGTCGGTAGCCGACGATGGGCTCAGCATCTGGCTCCCTGATGAAGCTCATGTATTGATCCTGTCGCCCCTTGCGGGTGGCAGCCGAAGAGTTAACGGAGCGGTGGCCGGTCTAGCGTCGCCGATGGCGCGAAACGACGCGGACAGGCCGACCCACCCCCAAGGTATTGATCCGTATCGTGGCCGGGCGCATGCCCGAACCGATTTGGTTTCCTGAACGTAGGTTAGGTCGCAGCCCGGAAGTTGTCCAATGCAAACTGGAGCGCACGCGAGCCTCCTTCGATGGCACCTGCGAGTGGGTGCCCCGGCCAGCCTGGCGGCTATAGACAGCATAGTTGAGCAATCTTGCCTTTGCAAGAAAAGCGCAGCCTTGGGGCAGTTTCCCCACCCTACTGGGTGCAGAGGCTCGGGACGCCCACCGGTGGACTTGCTCGTCTGGGCAGTTTCGGGTACTCCTGGGGAAAGGATTCTTGTCCCAGCGATCAGGAAGTCGCATGAAAGTTCAGGTTATATTAGCCAGTCTCGAACCGGGCCGGGCAGCCCGGCAGGCCACCTTGCTGGCCCGTTACCTCCCTGAAACGGTCGACTTGCGCGTCTGTGTTCTTGGCGGTTCCGGCTTTGGCGAGGAGGAACTGCGCGAACGTGCGAGCCGAGGCAACAAGCCCGATGACACGTCGGGCTGCCTCGTCCTGAACTGGAAACGTCTGTTTGATTTCAGGCCGCTGTGGACGCTCAGGCAGGCTCTTCGCGACGAGCGGCCCGATCTTGTCCACGTCTGGGGGCCTGCCTGCCTGCGCTGGAGCCGGTTGCTTGGCGAACGCAAGACACCGCCGCGTTTCGTCGTGAGTTGCCCCCTGCTGGGGCGATCGTCGCTGGCGCAGGTTGGCCCGCTCGAACGCCGCCTGTTAAGGTCTGCCGATGCGGTCATCGCGGGCGGACCAGCCGAAGCGGCCCGGTGTCGCAAGCTCGGCGTGCCGCTCGACGCCCTGGCGACCATTCCACCCGGCGTGGAGGTCGTGCAGCCCGAATCGATCAGCCGCGCAGCATTCTTGAAGGAGCAGCGGTTGCCCGCCGAAAGCAAGGTGGTCTTCTTCCTTGGACCGTTCGAGCCGGGCAAGGGCTGCCTCGAAGCACTGTGGGCTTTCGACATCATCCGTTATGCGCGGAATGACGTGCATCTCTTTCTGCTCGGGGGTGGCAGCGAGTTCGAACGCATGCGCCAGTTCGTCCGCAGTATGGGTTCGATGTCGCACGTACATTTCCTGGGGCCGCGCAGCGATGTCGCGCGATTGCTGCCCGCCGCCGATGTGGTGTGGGTGCCGAGCCGTGAGCCTGCCGGCCTCAATGCGGCGCTCGAGGCCATGTCGGCAAGTCGGGCCGTGCTGGCCACGAGGTTGCCCGACCTGGCCGAGTTGATCATCGACGGCAGTACCGGCGTGCTGATCGCCCCGGGAGACAAGGTGGCCTGGGCGCGGCAAACTTGTGCCTTGCTGGTCGATGACCACCGTCGCAGCCTGCTCGGCGAGGCGGCCCAGCAAAGGGTGCGCAGCCACTTCGCTGCCGATGATGTGGCCCGCCGAGTCGCGGAACTCTACGAACTGCTGCTACGGCGTTCGGGGTGAGCGCAAAAAGGGATCACGGCTCTTCCGCGTATTTCCGAGGGTGCCAGATCCGTCACGTTCCAATCCGAAGTTCAGTGCGCCGAGTCAAAAAACCTATGCGTTGTCGAATTGGCGGAGGAGCGTAGAATAAGGGAAGAAAATCATCTCCAGGGCGAGGTTTACCAGACCAATGTCGATGCAGCCTGACGCTTCCAACGGTCACGACGCGCCGGGGCTGCCCACCGTGACGCCGCCTTCCGGCAAGTTCATTGCCCAGCTCTTCCTGATCCCCGGGCTGATTGTGGTCGGAGTGGTGGGAGTGATCTGGTTCGTGACCTGGCTGGTGGGGGGCTTCTTCACGCCGGAGAGCTTCCTGGAAGACTTGCGCAGCCCGAACCCCGAAGTGCGCTGGCGGCGGGCCAGCGACCTGGCTCAGTTTCTGACTCGCGACGACCAGCTGGCATCGAATCCGAAGTTTGCCCTCGACCTCGCCGATCTCTTGCAGGATTCCTTCGAGGACAGCCCGCGCGTGGAACGCGAAGGGGCCGAACGAGCCCGCAGCAAGACCCGCTCCGTCACCGAACGGACCGAGCCTTTCAAGGGGGATGTCTTCACCGAGGAGCAAAGTGGCGCCGAAGATCCTACGCTGCGGCACGAACGCAACTACCTCCGTTTTCTCATCTCGTGCAACGGTCATTTTGTAGTGCCGGCGAGCGCGCCGGTGCTGGGTGAGATTGCGACCGCGAAGCCCGAGGGAGTGCCGGCGGACGTCACGCTGCGGCGGCAGCGGCTGGCCGTCTTCGCTCTGGCCAACCTGGGGGAGAACCTGAAGCGATTCGATCGTCTGCCCGCACCCGATCGCGACCGGGTCTTGACGGAGTTGCACACTGAAATCGAAAAAGCCGGCCCGGCGCGGCGGCAGCGGGCTCGGCAAACGTTCGAACTGCTGGAAGCACGCGCCGCGGGCAAGCACGAAACCATCGGCATCGACAAGACGCTGATACAGAGTGCCGGGTCGGATGATCCCATGCTGCGCAAGTTCACGGCCATGGCCCTCACGTTCTGGCGGGGCAACCCCGAGGAAAACGCCCGCATGGAAGAGGCTCTCGTCAAGCTAACCCAGGACGATGGACATGGCAGCACCGAGCAGCAGCCCCAGCACGCCCTGGAGATTCGCTTTCAGGCGGTGCGCGGCCTCGCCGAGCGCGGCTCCAGCAAAACGCCGGTCCCCTTGATCGGCGAGATGCTCGATCAGCCGAGGCTGGAAGAAGTCTTGCGTGCCCGTGTGGAGGGCCGCGATGTCGGCGTCGACGCTCCCCTGGTCGCCAGTGTGTTGACGAGCGGGCTCAAGTGCGTGACGGCACTGGCACGGAACAAGACCAGCCTCGACTTGTCAAAACTGGTCCCGGCCATCGAGAAACTGACTCAGAGCGACAACCGCGCGGTCCGCACCGAAGCAGAGCGGACCTTGCTGGCCCTGAAATCATGAGCGAGAAACCCTACTGACAATGGAGAGATACGCATGGCCGCATCGAAAGAAGAAATCGTCCAGAGCCTGAAGCAGGCGTACAACGCCGAGGTGGAGACGGTCATCAACTACCTCGCAAACAGCCTGCACCTGGAAGGCGTCCGGGCCGACTTCATCAAGCAAGCGCTGGCGGCCGACATCCAGGAAGAACTGGGGCACGCCCAGCAGATCGGCAACCGCATCAAGCAACTCGGGGGCGGCATCCCGGGCAGCATCCATCTGAAGATGACTCAGAAGAGCCTCGAGCCGCCCGCCGACCCCACCGACGTCATCACGATCATCAAGGGCGTGCTGACCGCCGAGCATGAAGCCATCGCCATGTACAACAGCATCATCAAGTTGACCGATGGCAGCGACTATGTCACGCAGGACATGGCCATCCAGATTCTCTCGGCCGAGGAAGCCCACCGCCAGCAGTTCGAGGGCTACCTGAAGGAATACGCCAAGGGCTGATGGCCGTTCGGATTTGCGATTGTACAGGGGCGGGATGCCCGCACACACTTCAGCATCGGTTCACGTGATCGGCGCCGGCGGGATCGGCTGCGCCGTCGGCTATGCTCTTCGCGCCACGGATGTGCCCGTCACCTTCGTCGATGCCGATGCCGGCAAGGTGGCCTGGGGCAAGGAACATGGCGTGCAGGTAGACCGCAGACGGCCCTTGCAGGCCGAGTTCGTGAGTTTCAACGACTGGCGGCCCGTTCCTGATAGCCTCGTCTTGCTGTGTACCAAGTGTTACGACAATCGCGCCGTACTCGACAGATTGTCGGTCAACGTCACGCTGTTGCCCATCCAGAACGGTTTCGATCGCGATCTGGACGGGCTGCCCGCGGAAGGGATTGCCTCGTTCGTTTCGGAATGCCGGCCGGGCCAGACGAGCACGCGCATCACCCGGCGTGGCAAACTGCAGATTGGCCCGCGCCGTGCCGGAGGTAAAGACACCACCACGCGCCTCGCCCGCCTGCTCGATGCCGACATACTTGCGGGAATGGGAATCCGCTTCGACGTGGTCGAAGACATCCTGCCCTACAAGTACACGAAGTTGATGTACAACGCGGCCATCAGCCCGCTGGCAGCTTCCACGGGACTGGACAACGGGCAACTCCTCTCGGTCAGACCGGTGCGCCGGCTATTCTTCGAACTGATTCGTGAGAATCACGGTATCTTGCGGGCCGCCGGCATTCCGCTGGGCAAGATCGGCCCGTTTCATCCCGATACGGTCCAGCGGATCCTGAGCAAGGCGTTCGTCGCCAACGCACTGGCCTGGGCGTTCTATCCCACCTTGCGCGGCACGTATTGCTCGATGTCGCAGGACTTGCCGAAGGGCAAGACCGAGATCGACTATTACAACCGGCACCTGATCGAGGTGGCGGGCGAACATCCTTGCCCGCTCAACCGGCGCATCTACGACGTTGTCAAACGCATGGAACGCGAGCACGCGCAGACCGGGCTCCATGTTGTCGACGAGCTTTCCGGGTCCACGTCGAAGCCCTCAGAAACCGATGCGGCCCGTCGCTTACGCTGAGCCGTCGAATGACGGAACCATAATTCATGCGCTACCGTTTCTGGGGAGCTGACGGTCCTCGCCCGTCAGGATGGACGCAACCTCCTCTTCTTCCGCACTGCTGTCGCGTTCCTCCCACTCACGCAGGTGGATGACGTCGTGGATGAAGCGGAGCTTCTCCAGCACCGGGCTGTTCAGCACGAAGGGGTAGCCATCTTGCAGTCCGAGGCCGCGGTTGAGGTTGTTGAGCACGTAGGTCAGAGCAAACCAGTCGTCGCACATCTCTGCGAAGGTGTGAGGCGTTTCCAGGCGCGGGCTGGCTTTCATGGCCGGATCGCCCGGGCGGCGGCCGCGTAACGACAGCCCGCAGTCGGCGGCAGTTTCCAGCGCGTCGGTCATGTGCAGGTAGTGGGCCCACGATTCGGCCCAGTCTTCCCACGGATGGGCGCTTGCGTAGGCACTGATGAAGCAATCGGGCCAGTTCGTCGGCGCGCCCTGGCCATGATGCTGCTCGAGGGCCGTGGCGTAGTCTTCGCGCTCGTCGCCAAATAGCTTGCGAAAGGCAGCGTGGCCCGGACGGTCCTGGATCAGCCGATCCCAGAAATAGTGCCCGCTCTCGTGACGAAAGTGGCCGAGGATGGTCCGGTAGGGCTCGCCAAGTTCGAGGCGGCGGCGTTCGCGCTCGGCGTCGTCGGCTTCCGCGATGTTGACGGTGATGGTGCCGCCCGCGTGCCCGGTGAGCACGGGCTTGCCCTCCTCGTCGGCCAGGAATTCGAAGGACAGGCGGTTCTCATCGTCAGAAGCGCTGGGCAAGGGCAAACCCAGTCGCTGCAAACTATAGACGAGTCGTCGCTTGGCGGCTTCCAGTTTCGCCCAGGCGTCCTTGTGGCCCGCCACCTGGAGATTCGGGATCACGGTGGTCAACCGGCATGAAGCGCAGAGCGTGTCCGGGTCGTCGGCAGGAACGGCCCAGTTGCAAACATTGTGTTGCGAGTAGTTGGCACAGAGGCGATAGCCCGCGTCATGTGCCTTGGGGAGCGTCGCATGCCAGACGACGCCGTTCGAGTGAATAGCGGCCACGCGGCCCAGGTCGGGCAGATAGGCCAGGCGATGCTCGCAGTTGACGCACTGGGTGTTCTCGAAGAAGACGAGCAGCCCGCAATCGCAACGAAAGACGCGCATGGGTAGCACTCCAGGGCCAAGACTGGTTCACTTCGATTATGCGGCCGGGCAGCAGATAGGCAAGTTCCGTGCCGGGTCAGCCCGCCCGGCGCAAGGCGGGGACCTGTCCAAGAATGGCTTGATAGACGGCAAACGTCTCGCGGGCACAGCGATCCCAGGAGAAGGAACGGGCGTGTTCCACGACTCCCTGGCGTAAGCTGTGCCACCAGTCGTTGTCGCTGGTGATGCGGAGCAAGGCGGCCCGCCAACTGTCGGCATCGTGGGGATCGATGAGGTGCGCGCGCGTGGAAGCGATCTCGGCCACCGAACCCGCAGTGGAGGCCAGCACCGCGCCGCCACAGGACATCATCTCGAGCGGGGGCAGCCCGAAGCCTTCATAGTGCGACGGATAGACGAGGGCACGCGCCCCGTTATAGAGGGCGGCCACATGCTCGTCGGCCAGGTAACCCAGGTGACGCACGCCCTGATGACGAGCGGTGTGCTGTAAGTAGTCGGCCACTTCGCGAGCGTTCCAGCCCCACTTGCCCACCAGCACGAACGGCCAGCGCTCCCGCACCGAGGCGGGCAGCGTGCAGTAGACCTGCAGCAGCATCAGCAGATTCTTGCGCGGTTCGATGGTGCCTACATAGAGCAGGTACTGCTCGGGCAGTTCCAGTTTACGCAGCACCGCCTGCACCTGGGCAGCGGGCAACGGCCGCAGGTCGTCGCGAATGCCGATGTAGACGCGGGTGATCCGCTCGGGTGCAATGCCCAGCACGCGGATGGCCTCGTCACGGATGAAGTCGGTGTCGGTGAGGAAATGGCGGCACTGGTCGAGGGCCCGGCGCAGGTGTTTCTCGAAGTGCCCGACCCGTTCGAGCGTGTGCCATTCAGGGTGCAGCAGTAGCGACAGGTCGTGGATCGTGGAGAGCGTGGGCAGGTCGACCGGCAACGGGATGGTGTTGGGTTCGTGATAGAGATCGTAACGTCGCCGCCGGCACTGGGCGCGGAATTGCCAGCCGACGGCCTGGAAGGCGGCCTGGTGCGCCGCTTGCAAGAGTCGGCCCCGCCAGCGCCGCCAGGGCCGGGGCGGGCCGCTGGCTTCCGCGCCGGGCTGATGGGTGTCGAGCGCCGGCCGCGCCCGCGAGTAGAGATCGACGGCACGACGGATCCAGCCCGCCGGGAAGGACTCGACCTGCCCGCCTGCGTGCGCAGCCAGGCTCCGCAGCAGGCCGGCCGTGTAATGACCGATGCCCGCTTTCAAACCCAGCGCCGTTACCTGGTTGACGACAACCTTGATGACTGCTTCCTTGCAAGTTCAAGAGTTCGGTAGTCAGCACGTCAAGGCAATGAACACACGAGCAGCTTGAGCACGGCATCGGGCCAGCATTCGAGCACGGGGGCCTGAGCGGGCAAGAGCCAGGTCTGGCCCACGTTCAGTTCGACGCCGCTATCGGCCCAGGTGCCCTTGCCGCCAATGACGATGGCGGCTTGCAAGCGGTTCTTGCCGCCGAGCGCCAGCGGCTCCGTCGTCTGCACGTATTCGAGTTCGAAGTAGCGGCAGCCCACCAGGGGCTGGCGATGCGACTCCTGGTTTCGCGCCGCAAATCGGGAAATCTGGATTGGGAAGACCTTGCCTCGATTCCAGTCGATGCAGGAGAGGGCTTGTTCGACGTGCAGTTGCCTGGATTTGCCCTGAGCGTCGACGCGGTTCCAGTCGAACAGGCGGAAGGTCGCATCGCTGGTCTGCTGCACTTCGGCGAGCAGCACGCCGCCGCCGACGGCATGCACCGTGCCTGCGGGCAAGAAGATGCAATCGCCGGCGGTCGGTGAGAAACTGTGCAGGCAATCGACGATCGTGCCGTTCTTGAGCGCGGCACGCAGCTTGTCGGCATCGACGCCGGGCTGGAGACCGGCATAGATGCGGCTGCCCGGGGCGGCGGCCAGCACGAACCAGACTTCGGTCTTGCCTCCTTCGCCCGGCCAGAGCTGCTTCACAGCCTGGTCGTCGGGATGGACCTGGACCGACAGCCAGTCACGGGCGTCGAGGAACTTGATGAGCCAGGGAAACTGCTGAAACCGATCCGCGGCTGGCCCAAGCAGGGGCTGGCGTTCTTCCTTCATGAGCTCGCGCAGATCGCGGCCCGCCCAGGGGCCGCTGGCCACGACGCTGCGATGCAGCTCGTGGTCGCTGATCTCCCACGCTTCGCCGTACGATTCACTAGTGGGCAGAGTCTTGCCCAGGGTGTGCGCCAGGCGGCGTCCGCCCCATACCATCGGTCGCAAGAAAGACTCGAAGCACAGCGGTGCGTTCAATGCTTCCTCCGCAGGGGCAAGGTCGAACCAACCTTGCCGCGCCTGACTGGAATGTCGGCGAAGCTGACCGCGAGTTGGCTCTCTTTCCATCCTAGTTCGCCTCCATGCGTATTGTCAGTAGTCAGTGGCTCGTCGTCAGTGGTTTCTGAGGTTCTGGTCACCGGCAGAAAGTCCCCAGACCACTAGCTACGGACCTCTGGCTATACCACCGTCCACTGCTGACCACTGGCCACTGGCTATTCCACCGTCACGCTCTTGGCCAGGTTGCGCGGCTTGTCGACGTCGCAGCCGCGCAGGACGGCGATCTGGTACGCGAGCAATTGCAAGGGGACGGCGGCCACCAGGGGCTGCAGATAATCGGGCACCTCGGGCACATAGATGACCTCGTCCGCCAGGCAGGCCACGTCTTCATCCCCCTCGCAGGCGATGGCGATCACCGGCCCGCCGCGTGCTTTGATCTCTTCCAGGTTGCTCATGACTTTGTCGAACACCGCGCTGCGCGGAATGAGGAAAACCGAGGGCGTGTGCGCGTCGACCAGGGCAATTGGGCCGTGCTTCATCTCGGCGGCCGGGTAGCCCTCGGCGTGGATATAGCTGATTTCCTTCAGCTTGAGGGCCCCTTCCAGGGCGGCCGGGAACAGGTACTGCCTGCCCAGGTAGAGGAAGTTGTCGGCGCGATGGTAGCGCTCGGCCACGCGTTTGACCGCATCGTGGCAATGCAGTGCCCGCCGCAGGGTGTCGGGCATCGAACGCAACTCGCGGATCATCTGCGCGCCCTGCAAGCTCGACAGGTGCCGCATGCGGCCGAAGTACAGGGCCAGCATCGTCAGCACAGTGACCTGTGAAGTGAAGGCCTTCGTGCTGGCCACGCCAATCTCGGGGCCGGCGTGCAAATACACGCCCCCGTCGGATTCCCGGGCAATCGTCGAGCCGACCACGTTGCAGATGGCCAGCGTCGGGTGCCCCTTGCGCTTCGATTCGCGGACCGCGGCCAGCGTGTCGGCCGTCTCGCCCGATTGCGTGATGGCGATCACGATCGTGTTGCGGTCGATGGGGGGATTGCGATAGCGGAACTCGCTGGCGTATTCCACCTCGACGGGAATGCGGGCAAACTCCTCGAAAAGGTATTCACCCACCAAAGCCGCATGATAGCTGGTGCCGCAGGCGGTCAGGATCAGCCGCTCGGCCCGGCGCAGCTGTTGCGTGTCGAGGTTGAGACCGCCGAAGTGAGCGCTGGCATCGGTATCGTTGAGCCGCCCGCGCATGGCGTTTTCCAGCGCCTCGGGCTGCTCGTAGATTTCCTTCAGCATGTAATGTTCAAAGACGCCCTTGTCGGCATCGCCCACGTCCCAGTCGAGCGCGTGGACACAGGCTTCCACGCGCACATCGTGCTGGTCGACGATCTGCCAGCTTTCGGGCGTGAGCACGCAGAGTTGCCCGTCTTGCAGGTAGACGACCTTATCGGTGTTGCCGATCAGGGCGGCCGGATCGCTGGACAGGAACTGTTCGTTGTTGCCGATCCCCAGCACGAGCGGGCTGCCCTGGCGGGCGCCGATCAATGTGTCGGGATGATCCGGGCTGATGATGGCCAGCCCGTAGGTTCCCTTGATCAGTGCCAGCGCCTTGCGCAGCGCTTCGATGATGTCGCCATGATAGTTGTGAGCAATCAACTGGGCGATCACCTCGGTATCCGTGTCGCTGTGGAACTTGACCCCTTCCGACTTGAGCTGGCGTTTGAGAACAGCGTAGTTCTCGATGACGCCATTGTGGACGAGGGCGAGTGTCGGCTCGCTGGCATCGCCGCCGAGGTGCGGATGAGCGTTGGCGTCGTTGGCGATGCCGTGCGTGGCCCAGCGGGTGTGGGCGATGCCGAGCGTGCCGGGCACCGGGCGGTGCTGCAGGTATTCGGCGAGATCCTGGATGCGGCCCGCCCGTTTGCGGCACTGCACCTGCTTGCCGGTGATGGTGGCAACGCCGGCGCTATCGTAGCCGCGATATTCGACACGGCGTAGCCCTTCGACCAGGATCGGTTCCGCTTCCCTGTTTCCGACATAGCCGATGATGCCGCACATTCGTTAGGGCCTCTCTTCCGTGGAAAATGAAGGGCCGGTTGCATCCTGCGACGGCCGGCCGCCGCTCGGCCCAGACCATGGGCCGCGGTGAATATATCGACTCTGACACCCAGGCAACAACATCGCTTGTGAAGCCGGCAAACGAGTCAAGACAGTAAACCCTGGCGAACCGGGGCGGCGTCTCCCTTGGCCGTCAGGGCACGTCGCTTCGTCAGATTACCAGTTCGCTCTCCGGCTCGAAGTCCACCGGCTCGTGTCCGCGGCGAAAGAGCCGCGCCGGTGCCGCGAGCAGGCGGGTCTGGCCCGCCTCGATGCGCAGGATTCCGCCTTCCCAGAGCCCGAGCACCGGCGTGTCGTTCAGCTCATGGAATTCCTTGATCCGTTCGTCACGGGTCTCGCCGAAGTGGGACTGGTAGCTCTCCCCTTGTTGCAAGAACACGTCGCCACTGTAGTAGTGCGGATTGAGCTGGAAGGGAACGAGATCGAGGGCCGCGAAACTGGCGGGTTGCACGATCGGCATGTCGTTGGTGGTCTTGATGGTCGGGCAGGCGACGTTGCTGCCCGCACTGATGCCCAGGTAGGGCAGCCCGTCGTTGACGCGCGCGCGAATCGGCTCGAGGAGTTCGAGTCGCTGCAGCGTGTCGAGCAAGCGGAAGGTGTTGCCGCCGCCAATGAAGATGGCTTCGGCCTGGGCCACCGCCTCACGCGGATCGGCGTGGTTGTGGATGCCGTCGAGCTGGTAACCCGCATGGAAACCGCGCTCGATCATGTTGGCGAGATAGCCCGCGTGGTCGGCAAGGGCGTACGGGACGAACAGGATCCTCGAGACGTTGCCGAAGAAACGCTGCATCTCGGCAGCAAGCCGGGCAATCCGTTCCGGAGTGCGAAAGCCGCCGCTGCCCAGAAGGATCTTGGCCATGGTGACTGTCTCCAGCGTCACGGTGAGCCCCACACCCCACTGGAATGGATACGTAGTCGCGGGCTGGCGGCCATCTTGTTCAAACTCCGGCGAAAAGGCTGCGCGCCCCATGGCCGCCTTCCTACAATCAATCAGCAGGGATCCTTGACCGCGTCAGCTACGAGGGGCAGGCAATGGAGTTGATTGAGAAGTGGAAAGTGCAGGATGCCATGGACATGTATGGCGTCCCCTACTGGGGCAAGGGCTACTTCGGCGTCAACGACGCCGGTCATGTCACGGTCCATCCCGACAAGCGCAAAGAGCAGGCCATCGACCTGAAGAAGCTCGTCGATCAGTTGCAGGCGCGCGGCATCCAGCTCCCCATCTTGCTCCGTTTCACCGACATCCTCCGCCATCGGGTCGGCGAGATCCACGATGCCTTCCGCACCGCCATCCGCGAGGCCGAGTATCAGGGCGAATACTGCTGCGTCTATCCCATCAAGGTCAATCAAGAGCGGCACGTGGTCGAGGAAATCCTTGATTTCGGCAAACCCTTCAATTTCGGCCTGGAAGCGGGCTCCAAGCCGGAACTGCTCGCCGTGCTGGCGGTCACCAACGGCTCCGAGACGCCGATCATCTGCAACGGCTTCAAGGATGACGAGTTCATCAAGATGACCATGCTGGCCCGCAAGATCGGCAAGCAGATCATCCCGGTGGTGGAGAAGTTCACCGAGCTGGAGTCGATCGTGCACCATGCCCGCGAGCTGGACGTGCGGCCCGTGATCGGCGTGCGTGTCAAGCTGGCCTCGCGCGGGGCGGGCCGCTGGAAATACAGCGCGGGCTATCGTTCGAAGTTCGGCCTCACGGTCACCGAGGTGCTCGAGGCGCTCGACTTCTTGAAACAGCGCGACCTGGCCGATTGCCTGCAGCTCGTGCACTTCCACCTCGGCAGCCAGATCACGAACATTCGCAATATCAAGGGGGCCTTGACCGAGGCGGCCCGCGTCTACACCGAGCTGGCCCGCGTGGGAGGCAACCTCAAGTATCTCGACGTCGGCGGCGGTCTCGGCATCGACTATGACGGCTCGCAAACCGACTTCGAATCGTCCGTCAACTACACGCTGCAAGAATACGCCAACGACGTCGTCTTCCGCGTCAAGAGCGTGTGCGACGACGTGGGCGTGAAGCACCCGACCATCATCTCCGAGTCGGGCCGCGCCGTGGTCGCCTACCATTCATTGCTCGTCTTCGACGTGCTGGGCGTGTCGAACTTCGATCGCTACCAGGCGCCTCCCGAGGTGCCTGCCGAGGCGCCGCAGCCCCTCACGGACCTGTTCGGCATTTATCGCGACCTGTCCAAGAAAAACTTCATCGAACATTACCACGATGCCGTCCAGGCCATGGACGAGATCCTCAACCTGTTCAATCTCGGCTACCTCGATATCGAGCTCCGCGCCGTGGCCGAACGGCTCTTCTGGGCCTTCGGCAGCAAGTTGCTCAAGCTGGT
>JBFWSD010000031.1:0-15312 GCA_050248575.1 Gemmataceae bacterium | reverse complement strand
GTGTCGGCAACAAAAGTCCTATGGGAGTCAGCAGTTACGGCATGAGCATGCGGGCCACGACCCGGGGGCTTGCACACTTGCAATTCGGCGACTTTCGACTTAAGTATAAAGTTTACATGGACTTGTGTCGATTAGCACAACAGGCTTCGTTGTGCAAGCGAAGTGTGCAAGCAGTCCGTTCTTGGACAGACAAACCTGACACGTACTTTTCCCCGGCCCGGCGTAGCATTATGGGAAAATCGACGGGAGGTGTCGAATGATCTGTCAAAGCAATGTCGCTCGATGTCAACACCGGATGCTAAAGTCGTTTGGCCACTGTGACTTGAGGCGTTTGTTTGCGCACTTTTGGCCTTTCGGAGTCGATGTTTTGACGCAAACCAAAATCCTGCAATGGCTAAGAGCGATCAGAAATAGGCCTCCATTGCGCAAGCGGGAAGGCAGCGCCTGCGTTTGCAGCGCACACGAGTGGTGCGAAATCTGAGCCCGTTCAACTGATTCGACTTGCCCTCCGCAGCCAGGTCGTCTTCCACAGCTTGACGGTGTGGTCGTAGCTGGCAGTGGCCAGCCAGTTGCCGTCGGGGGAGAGGGCCAGGGCAATCGCCTCGAAGCCGATGGCGGCCTTGTGCCCTTTGAGCATGCCGTATTCGCGATAGGTATCGAGGTCCCACAGGCGCACGGTCGTGTCGGCGCTGCCCGAGATGAGGGAATGGCCGTCAGGTGCGAAGACAACCGAGGTAACGGCGCGAGCGTGTCCTTGCAGAACGGCGCGTGGCTTGTTGGCAGCAACATCCCAGAGTTTGATGATGCCCGGCACTTGAAATCGAAAGTCGGCAGCCCCGGTGGCGATGGCCAGCGTCTGGCTATCGGGCGAGAAGGTCAGCGCCCAGACGGTTAGCGCGGGGACCATGAGCAGCCGATCACGTTCGGCGCCGTTGACTGGGTCCCAGAAAACGACGCACTTGTCGTAACTGCCCGAGGCGAGCTGCTTGCCGTCGGGTGAGAAGGCAAGGCAGGTAACACCGAGGGGGTGGCCGCGGACACTGCTGAGCAGTTTACCGGCAGCGAGGTCCCACAGTTCAACATGGCCGCCATCGTGGTGGCCGCCGCGCCCGGCGGCAAGCTTCTTGCCATCGGGCGAGAAGGCGAGGCAACTCGTCCGCATCCTTGGCACAGGCGCGTCGAGTTTCTTGACCAGCGCGCCCGAGACGGCATCGTAGATCAGGATCTGGCCCAGGTCGCTGCTGGCAACAAGCTTGCCGTCATGAGAAAAGGCGACGCAGGTTGAACCGGGCACTTGCTTGACTTCATCGGCAAGGCCGCCGAAACGCAGGCCGCTGCGGCCCGCGCGGGCCACCGCGGCCAGCCGATCTTCCTCCGGTGCAAAGGTCACTGCATACGGGATCGCGTTCACACCGAAGCCCTGATTGGGGAAAGTGGTCCACACGTTGGTTTCTTCGGAAAAGAACTGGGCCGCGTAGACCTCGCCATCCGCAGTGGCGGCCAGGTACTGCCCGGAGTGGATGCGGACTTTCTTGCCCGTGTTCTTGTGAACGAAGTCGATGGTGCCGCGCACCACGACCACGCCGGTGGCATCGGAGAACTGCATGGCGGTCTCGTCCGAGCCGGCGATGGCCAGGCCCATGGGAGTCGCCACGGTGAGCTTGCGCTGCCGCGCCGTGGGCGCCTCGACGAGGAGATCGCCGCGTTCGAAGGCGAGATGCGTGCCCAGTTCGGCTTGATCGGGAGTATCGGCCGAGGTGAATACCGTGGTGTCACCGCTGAGTCTAAGTCGAATGTCGTCCTCGAGCTTGACGACCGCCTCGCTTTCCTGGCCTTCGGTGCGAATACCAGCGCCGGGGGTCAGTTGCTGCCCGGCCCGGGCGGGCACGCTGGTTTCCTTGGCCACCACGAACGTCTCACCCTGAACTAGCTCCACCTGGGCGAAGGGGACCGAAGGAGACGAAGGGCGCTCGGGCTGCGTGAGCAGTACGGCGGCAAGTAAAGAGGCCGCGGCGGCGCTGCCCCAGAGGAGCCAGCGCCGCAGCCGCGACCTGGGGGGTACGCTATCGGTGCTTGCCGCGGCCCGCTGGGTCCGCAGCGCCTCGACAAGCACACCAGTCATCATGAAGTCTTCGGCCAGCTGAGCCCGGGCAGCGGGCTCGGCCAGCAACTGCTTCAGCTCGACCAGCTCAGTCTCGGAAATGCTCTGGTCTTCCCAGAGCAGCAGGAGTTCTTCGAGACGATTCATGGCTGGAGCTCCGACAATTGCAGCTTCTTTTCCACACATTCGGCCAGGGCGCGGCGGACGCGGCTGAGGGCCATCTTCAGTCCATCTACCGACTTGCCGAGACGCGCGGCCATCTGCAGAAAGGACAGCCCTTCGGTGTACTTCAGGTGCAACAGCTCGCGCGCCTTGTCGGGCAGCCGATTCATACATTCCAGCAAGGATTGCCGCCGATCCGACCAGTCATCGGCGTGCTCGTTCAACGCCTGTTCGACGAGATCGAGCAAATCGCTATCTGCCAGGACCTTGGCCACACGGCGTTCCCGCCAGTGATGCAGGATCAGGTTCTTGGCCACACCGCGGCACCAGGCAGCGGGGTTGGCGATGCGTTCACCCTGTCCGGCGGCCTCTGCCAGGCGAATCCACACTTCCTGAAAGATGTCTTCGGCAACACCGAGATCGCGAACCATGCCGTAGATGAAGCCCATCAAAGCATGGCGCTCGGCGATGAACCAGATGGATAGTGACTTGCTCGCCTCGGTCATCCATCGCTCCTCTACCAAGTCTGTTGCGCGGGCAGCCCAAAGGTAACAGGATTTCCGAATTTCTGTTCCTGCGAGAATTGTTGTTACCTTCCGGATTCTCAGGGAACGAGACGATATCCTGCCTTCGCGACCCGCCTGATCCTTGGGGAGTAGCTCATGTTGACCTTATGGGGAGACCGATCAAGGTGCTGCGATAGCCTGTCGCGGCGGAATTTCCTTCAGCTTGGCGGTCTGGGCCTGGCCGGGCTCACCCTGGCCGACCTGTTCCGCCACGAGGCCAGGGCGGCCACGGCGGGCCGGTCGCAGAAGGCTGTGATCATGATCGGGCTGCCTGGCGGCCCGAGCCAGTTCGAAAGCTACGACCTCAAGCCCGACGCCCCCGCCGACATCCGCGGTGAATTCAAGCCGATCCAGACCAAGGTGCCCGGCTTCCAGCTCAGCGAGATGTTTCCCTTGCAGGCGCAGATCGCCGACAAGCTGGCAGTGGTCCGCGGCGTCAACTACTACTTCGATGACGCTCATTCGCAGCAACTGATCTATACGGGATACGGGCGGCCCTTCAACGTCAGCGCGCCCATCGCCGGACGGATTCCCAGGCCCGCCTTCGGCTGCGTTTACAGCCATCTCAAGGGGAGCGCCACGCCGGCAGGTATGCCGTCGTATGTCAGCCTGGTTCGCTCCACTGCGGAGGGGGGCGGCGACGGCGAGAATCCAGCTTACGTCGGCCCGGGCCACCGCGCCTTTACCTACGGCGGGCAGATGCTGAAAAACCTCGGCCTGCCGCGCGACATCACTCTCGATCGGCTGGCCGACCGCAAGGATCTGCTGCGTTCCTTCGACACCATGCAGCGTCAGATCGATCAGGACCAGTCGATCGCCACGGCCGACGTCTTCACGCGCCGTGCCCTCGACATCCTAAGTTCGCCGCAAGTGCGCGACGCCTTCGACCTGAGCCGCGAACCGGCCGCCGCACGCGAAAAGTACGGGAAGGATGCCCGAACCCGGGTGGCGGGTTTCACCAGCCCGAATCCCGAACAGTTCCTGCTGGCCCGGCGGCTGGTCGAAGCGGGCACACGCGTGGTCACGCTGCAAGTGGGGCAGTGGGACACGCACTCCAAGAACTTCGAATATTTGCGGCACGCGTTGCCTGTCATCGATCGGGCCATCCACGCATTGATCACCGATCTGCACGAACGCGGCCTCGACAAGGAAGTGGCCGTGCTGATGTGGGGCGAGATGGGCCGCACTCCGAAGATCAACCAGGGCGGGGGCCGCGACCACTGGGCCGATTCCGGCTTCGCTTTCTTTGCTGGTGGCGGCCTGCAGATGGGACAGGCCATCGGCGCCACCGACAGCCGCGGCGAACGTGCCAAGGGCAAGCGTTACAGCGTGCAGAATGTGCTGTCCACCGTCTACCGCGTGCTCGGTATCGACCCGGAAACGACTCTCATCGACCACACCGGCCGGCCACAATACCTCCTCGATGAGCGTGACCCGGTGGCCGAGTTGATCTGAGCCCGTCCGGAAACGAGGAAACCCGGGAGGAGACGTTCATGGAACGCATGCGCTGGATGATGGCCGTGGCACTGTTTTGCCTGCCGGCAATGTCGGTGCAGGCCGAGGAAGCGGCCCCGGTCGCGAAGCCGCGTTTCACGCGCCATGTGATGCCGGTTTTCAGCAAGCTGGGCTGCAACGCCGGTCTGTGCCACGGCGCCGTCCAGGGTAAGGGGGGCCTGAAGCTGAGCCTGTTCGGCGCCGAGCCGGCACTCGATCACGAGCGACTGGTCCGTGAATTCGCTGGCCGGCGCATCAACCTTGCCAATCCCGACGCCAGTCTCCTTCTCCTCAAGCCGACCAACCAGGCGGAGCACGAAGGCGGCAAACGACTGCAGCACGATAGCCCCGAGTACAAGATCCTGCGTGGCTGGATCGGCCAGGGGGCAACGCTCGATGACGCCGTCAGGCTGACGCAATTGACCGTGACGCCGGCGCGGCAGGTGCTGCGCCCCGAGGAGCGCTTTCAACTCCGGGTCGAGGCGGCCTTTGCCGATGGCAGCAAGGAGGATGTGACGCAGCTGTGCGTTTACGAATCGCGCGATGATGCCGTGGCCCTCGTCGAGCGTTCCGGACAGGTCACCGCCACCGGGATCGGCGACACAGCCATTGTGGTGCGTTATCAGGCGCAACCTGTGCTGGCGACGGTTTTCGTGACCCGCCCGGGCAAGATTGCGTTTCCGGTGACCAAGGGCAACAATTTCATCGACACGCACGTGCTCGACAAGCTGCGCCGGCTGGGGCTGCCCCCCGCCGAACTATGCGATGACGCGACCTTTTTGCGCCGCGTCTCGCTCGATGTGACTGGCGCCCTGCCTACGCCCGAGCAGATTCGAGCATTCCAGGCCAATAAGAATCCCGACAAACGCGAGCGCAAGATCGAGGAGTTGTTGAAGCAGCCCGGTCATGCCGCCTTGTGGGCCACGCGTTTCAGCGACGTGCTGCGGCCCCGCATCAGCTACGAGGATTTCACGCATCGGCCGGAACCTGCCAGCGTGCGTCGTTTTCACGACTGGCTGCGGGCACGGCTGGAGGAAAACCTGCCCTACGACGAGCTGGTGGCCCGGCTGCTGACGGCCACCACGCTCGATGGCCGCTCCCGCGCCGAGTGGCTGGCCGACATGGAACAGCTTTACACCGAGGACAAGGCCAGCGGCAAGGAAGGGCTCAAGATTTACCAGAGCCGCAAGACCCTTGATCTCTACTGGCATCGCTTTGATTCCACCGGAGTCCAGGGGGCCATCCAGACCGCCCATGCTTTCCTCGGACTCAGGTTGCAATGCGCCGAGTGCCATCGTCATCCACACGACATCTGGACCCAGGACGATCTGCTCAGCTTTGCCAACTTCTTCATGCGTGTACGGGCCAATACCGGCGTCCTCACCGTGCAAGAGGCCAAGAAAGTGCGCGACGCGGCCGGCAACGGCCTGACTGAAGAAGAGAAGAAGCAGCTCACCCAGAAACTCGGCAAGAACGGCAGCCGGTTCATCAAGATGCTCGAGGTGTCGGCCGTCTACCACACGCGCGGCAACCCATTCGGCTGGGCCAGCGTGACCAGCCCGCTCGGCACGCAGAAGTCGGAACAGTTTCGGCTGCTGGGCGACAAGCAGACGCTTGATGTGCCGGACGAGCAGGATCCGCGCGAGCTGGTGGCAGCGTGGCTGCGGCGGCCCGACAATCCCTTCTTTGCCCGCGCGGTCGTCAATCGCGTCTGGGCCCACTACTTCGGCCGCGGGCTCGTCGATCCTGTCGACGACATGTCGCCCCTCAATCCGCCCACGCACCCGGAGCTTCTGAAAGAACTGAGCGATGGTTTCATCGCCCACAAGTTCGATCTGCGCTGGCTGCACCACACCATCCTCACCAGTCGCACCTATCAACAGAGCGTGCAACGTCATCCGGATTGCCCGCCTGATTCGCGCAACTATGCGTCCTTTTATCGACGCCGGTTGCCCGCGGAGGTGCTGATCGACGCCATCAATCACGCAACAGACAGCAGCGAGAAGTTCGGCTCGCCGTGGATCCCGGCGGGAGCCCGCGTCGTGGAAGTGCCGGGCCGCGACATCGACGGCCTCAAGACCAACAACTTTGTCGAGCATGCGTTCAGTGTGTTTGGCAAGCCGCTGCGCAGCCCGGAGTCGGTCTGCGATTGCGAGCGGGAAAACCTGCCCACGCTCGAGCAGTGCCTGTTCCTGGCCAATCACCCCGAAACGCTGAAGAAGATTGCAGCCCCTGCTGGTCGCGTGGCCCGGATCGTCAAGGCATGCACTGACGATGAACAGCGCGTCGAGCAGATCTACCTGTGGACCGTGTGCCGCATGCCGGGCGCGGCCGAACGCAAACTCTGTCTTGCCTATTTGCAGAAGAGCCCGTCGCCGCAAAAAGGGCTGGAAGGCTTGATGTGGACGCTGCTCAACAGCAGCGAGTTCTTGCTCAATCGTTGACGTGGCCGAGACCAAGAAACAAGGAGCATGTCATGCACGCGGGCTGTGCCAGCTTCCGGCAGCAGATGGATCGTCGGCAGTTCCTGCAAATCGGCGGAGCCGGACTGTTCGGGCTGACCTGGACGGACCTGTTCCGGGCCCGGGCCAGCGCGGCGGCTCCACGCGCCAGGGCGAAGCAAGTGATCTTCGTTTTTCTGCAAGGCGGCCCGCCGCATCAAGACACGTTCGACTTGAAGCCGGACCAGCCGGATGACGTCCGCAGCCCATTCAAGCCGATCAAGACGAAGTTGCCCGGGCTGGACATCTGCGAACACTTGCCGCGTCTGGCCGGGCTGGCCCACAGGTACTCGGTGATTCGCTCGATCAACTCGCTGGGCTATCCCGAAGCGGGCGGCCATCATGCCGGTCTGTCCTGGAAAACGGGCAATCGTCGGGGCCGCATGGGCACTACCAAGTTCCCGATGTTTGGCTCGGTGCTGGCCAAGGTCCGCAGCACGCCGTTTGATCTGCCCGCCTTTGTCGAGCTGGGCGACATCAACCAGAACGCCGTTGGCCTCAAGGAAAACTATCTGGGGCCAGCCTTCAACCCGCTCAGCCTGTCCCTCGATGAGGACCCGAAGCGGAATCGCGACGCGCAGGCGGACCTGCTCCGCTTGCAGTTGACCGTGCCAGAGTTCGAGCAGAACGCCGAGTTGCTGCGTGCCCTCGAGCAACAGCTACGCCAGCAAGAGCAGAGCGACGAGTTGCTGGAGGGCATCGATCAGTTCCAGCGCAAGGCCATTGATCTGTTGCGCTCGACCAGGCTGCGCGAAGCACTCGATCTCGACAAGGAGCCGGCCAAGAACCAGGAACGCTATCAAGCCAAGCTGATCGGCTACGGCAAGAAGAATTACACCCGGCGCATGCTGGCGGCGCGGCGCCTCATCGAAGCCGGCGTCCCGTTCGTTTATGTCGACTTGCCCTACTGGGACTGGCACGGCGGCGTGAAGGCGAGCGAGAATGCAGGCATGAAGACCCTGGCCGCCTTCGATAACAGCTTGTCATCCTTGCTGGAAGATCTCGAAGCCCGTGGGCTGCTCGCTACCACCATGGTGGTGGTGCTGGGCGAGATGGGCCGGACGCCGAAGATGAACAAGAACGGCCCGGCGGCCCGCGATCACTGGGCGGCCGCCCAGT
Organism: Gemmataceae bacterium; assembly: GCA_050248575.1. GTDB lineage: Bacteria > Planctomycetota > Planctomycetia > Gemmatales > Gemmataceae > JBFWSD01. The sequence goes on along the minus strand of JBFWSD010000031.1, from coordinate 7,369 downwards.
TCGTTCTGGTCGCTGGCGGCGGTTTCAAGCCGGGTCAGGTTGTCGGCGCCACCGATGCCCAGGCGGCGCACGTCAAGGACAACGAATACAAGATCGCCAGCCTCGGCAAGACGATCTATCATCTGCTCGGCCTCGACCCCGATCATGAGCTCTACACCACGGACAACCGCCCGCTCAAGCTCATCATTGACGACGCCCCGCTGATCAAGGAAGTTCTCTGAACTGGGAATTCGTGCCCGGAGGCCGAACAAGGACCAGCCTTCGATGCGCGGCGGCGCAGTTCGATCACGCGAGATCCTTTGTCTCCACAGACCATCTTGCCGGCAGCTCGGCCCCCCTCACATCCTTGAAGATCTCCCGGCTGGGGGGGCGGCCGGGCGGGCAAAGTATGGACATCTCGGACAAGAAAACGCTCAACGGCCGCTTTCTCGCCGGCTGCTCAATTCTGTCTACCCTCAACGCAGACGCCAAAGTCCACGTGTTGCGTGGATGAGGGCTGTCGCGTTCGCACATTTTCTCGGGGCCGGAGAAAAACCTCCGAAATTCGCGGCGGTATGGTGATCCTCTCGGCAACTGGTAGAGTGTGGAGAGGGGCAACGCAGTGGAGAAGACGGCGCATCCTGATTGGCTGCTGAGGCAGGCGCGGGGCGGTGACCCGGCCATGCTCGGGCAGCTTCTGGAACTCTATCGCCGCTATCTCATGCTGCTGGCCCGCGTGCAGATTGGCCAGCGGCTGCAAGGCAAGGTCGACGCGTCCGATCTCGTGCAGGAGACGTTTCTCGAGGCGCACCATCACTTCCCCCAGTTCCAGGGCAGCAGCGAAGCCCAGTTCGTCCACTGGCTGAGGCAGATCCTGGTGGCCAAGCTGGCGGCCCTCATCCGGCGCTACCTGGGGACGCAGGGCCGCGACGTCCGCCTCGAACGCGAACTCGAGGTCGCCATCGATCGTTCGTCGCTGCTCCTGGACCGCGGGCTGCTGGCGCCTGGCGACAGCCCGAGCCAGCAAGCCGAGCGGCGCGAGCAGGCCGTGCTGCTCGCCGATGCTCTTGGGCAGCTGCCCGACGATTACCGAGAAGTGCTGGTGCTTCGGCACCTCGAAGAGCTGACCTTTCCGGAAGTTGCCCGCCGCATGGAGCGGACGCTCGACAGTGTGGAGAAATTGTGGATGCGTGCCCTGGCGAAACTCAAGCATGTGATGCGAGACCACGCATGAACGCGCAACCGGAACCGACCGTGAACGAGGACGACCCTCGTCTGCTGCAGGCCGTGAAAGAGTACCTGGCCGAGCTGGAAGCGGGCCGACCGCCCGACCGGCAGGCATTCGAGGCGCAGTACCCGGAGCTGAAGGACGCGTTGTCTCCCTATCTGGATGCACTGGCGGCGATGCATGCGGCGGCTACGTTATTGCAAGATCCGACCGGAGTGCGGCCCGCGGCCGCCACCGGCGCCGCCATCGCTGCCGAGCCGCTGGGCGACTTCCGTATCATCCGCGAGATCGGCCGCGGCGGCATGGGCAACGTTTACGAGGCGATCCAGCTGTCGCTCGGGCGGCGCGTGGCGTTGAAAGTGCTGCCCTTCGCGGCGGCCCTCGACGGGCGGCAACTGCAACGCTTCAAGAACGAAGCCCAGGCCGCTGCTCAGCTGCATCATCCGCACATCGTGCCCGTCTACTACGTGGGCTGCGAACGAGGCGTGCACTTCTATGCCATGCAGCTCATCGATGGACAGAACCTGGCCGGGCTGATCGACGACCTGCGCCGCCAGGAATCCTCGTGGCCCGCAACGACGCTCGACAAGGGCAGCGGCACAGTCCCGCGACCGGATGCGGCGGCCGAGACCCGCTCTCTCCTGGGCGCCGAGCTCAACACGCAGCGTTCCGAGCGTTCCGGCGACTTCTATCGCAATATGGCCCGCCTGGCCAGGCAAGCGGCCGAGGCCCTCGAACACGCGCATTCGGTCGGCATCGTGCACCGCGACATCAAGCCGGGCAACCTGCTTGTCGATACGCAGGGCAAGCTGTGGATCACCGACTTTGGGCTGGCCCAGTTTCATACCGATGCCGGCCTCACGCAAACGGGCGACCTGCTCGGCACGCTCCGTTACATGAGCCCCGAGCAGGCGGGCGGGCGGCGCGCCCTCATCGATCACCGGGCCGATGTCTATTCGCTCGGGGCCACGCTCTATGAGTTATTGACGCTGCGGCCCATCTTCTCCGGCAGCGACTGGCAGAGCATCCTTGACTTGATCCTGCGCGAAGAGCCGGTGCCGCCCCGGGCGCTCGACCCGGAGCTGCCCGTGGAACTGGAGACGATTGTCTTGAAGGCAGTCAGCAAGATGCCAGCCGAGCGCTACGCAACCGCCCAGGAATTGGCGGACGACCTGCAGCGCTTTCTCGAGGATCGGCCGATCCTGGCGCGGCGGCCGACGCTGGTAGAGAAAGCAACGAAGTGGGCGCGGCGGCATCGCGGCGTGGTGGGTTCGGCCGTGGCGGCGCTCTTGATTCTGCTGGCCGGGCTAACGTTGGCCACGGTGCTGACGGCCCAGGCGTATGTGGAGTCAGAGAGACAGCGCGATCGCGCCGAGGAGAACTTCCGCCAGGCGCGCCGCGCCGTCGACCAGTTCACGCAGATCAGCGCCGAGGAGATGGCGGGCAACCCGATGTTCGAAGGGCCGCGCCGCAAGCTCCTTGAAGTAGCCCTGGTCTACTACCAGGACTTCATCGATCAGCACAAAGATTCGCCCGCGATACAAGCTGAACTGGTGGCCAGCCGGGCCCGCGTGCAGGCCATTCTCAACGAGCTGACCTATTTGATGGGCGCCTACAAGTACTCGCTCTTGCAGATACCGGGCGTGCAAGTCGAGCTCCAGCTATCGGGTACGCAACGCGTGGAGCTGGCCCGCATTGAGGGCCGGCTGCACGTCGCGTTCCGCGAGGCAGCTCGCTTCCCGCCCGCCGAGCAGGAGAAGCTGCACCTGGCTGTGTCGCGCGAACAAGAGGCCGAGGTCCTCAAGATTCTCGAGCCCGAACAACTCAAGCGTTTCAAGCAACTGGTGATCCAGCTCCGCGGCCCGTTCGCCTTCGACGATGCCGAGGTGGCCGCGGCGCTGGCGCTCACGACCGAACAGAGGCAGCGCGCCCGCGCGATTGTCGTCGACGCCGGGCTCGGGCAGCATGGCTTCAACATCGCGCCGCCGCAGAACGGGCCGCCCAAGTTTGGCCCGCCGCGCGATGACGGGCCAAAGCCGTGGCCTCCGGACTTGAAGGGTGAACCCAAGCACAAGGACGTGCGCTTCCCTGGCCCGCCCATGGGCCGACCGCCCGGCGTCGATGCCCGCAACTGGCAGCGCGCCCGCGAACAATTGCTCGAGATCCTCACGCCCGAACAGAAAAAGAAATGGGACGAACTGACCGGCGCGCCCTTCCGCGGAGAGATGCGCTTCGGTCCGCCGCCCCCACCACCCGTGGACCATAACCGCTAACAATCATCGGCCCGCTATGGAGGTTGAACGTGTTCAAGCCGATCCTGACCGCATGCAGCATGCAAATGCTGGTATGTGTGCTGGCGCTGGCCCAGCCGCAACCGGAGCCAACGCCGCCCACGCCGCAGCGCGGATTCCAGCCCGGACCAGGCGGGCCGCCTCCCTTTGGCCCGCCGGGCATGATGAAGCAAGAGCGCAAGCTCGTGAAACAATTTGACAAGGACAACGACGGCCGGCTCAACAACGAAGAGCGCAAGGCGGCTCGCGTCGACCTGAAGAAGCAAGGGCCGCCGCGCGGCGGCTTCGGTCCGCCCCGCGGTGGGCCGCGCGGCCCGGGCGAGTTCCTGGCCGAGCCTCTGCTCCGAGCCCTCGATACCGACAAGGATGACATGGTTTCCGCGGATGAGCTGTCCGCCGGGATCAAGCAGTTCTTCGCAAGTTGCGACAAGGACAAGAAGGGCTTCCTCGATGAGGGCAAGCTCGCCGATGGGCTGAACGCCATCTTCCCGCGCCCGCAAGGATTCCCGCCGCCGCAAGGTGGGCCGCGGCCCCCTGACGGTCAGCCCCCGCGCGGACCGGCTCGTCGTGACGGCGCTCGTCCCATGGATGACGGGCCGCGCGAGCGGTTCCGTCCGGACGAAGACCGCGAGCGCGGACTGCAGCCGCCCGACCAGCCGCGTCCGCCCCGTCCGCCTCAAGGGCAGCCTCCGCAAGTGCAGCCGCCTCAGGGCCGGCCGCCGCAGGCACAACCCCCGCGTGGCCGCTTCGGTCCAGGTAACTTCTTCGCCCAGGAATTGTTCCGCAAGGCGGACGCCGACAAGGACGACAAGGTCACACTCGACGAGCTACAAAAAGTTGCCGCCGCTGCTTTCAACGACGCCGACACGAAGAAGACGGGCAAGCTCGACAAGGAACAAGTGAGTGCCGCCCTCGCCAAGGTGCTGCCCGGGCCGCCGGGTTTTGGCCCGGGTGGGCAGCGCGAAGCGGGCAAGCCTGGCCCCAGGGTTCGCGTCGAAGACGTCACGTCCTACCCCCATGCGAAGCTCTACGACCCCACCGTGCTGCGCACGCTTTTCCTCGACTTCGAGAACGCTGACTGGGAAGCCGAGCTGCAAGATTTTCACGGCACCGATGTCGAGGTGCCCGCCACGCTGACCGTGGACGGCAAGAAGTACCCCAACGTTGGTGTGCATTTCCGCGGCATGTCTTCCTACATGGCGGTGCCCATGGGCTCGAAACGCAGCTTGAACCTGACGCTCGATTTTGTCGACGGCAAGCAGCGGCTGCACGGTTACAAGACACTGAACCTGCTCAACGCTCACGGCGACGCCTCGCTGATGAGCACCGTGCTTTACTCGCATATCGCCAGCAAGTTCATCCCCGTGCCGAAGGCAAACTTCGTCAAGGTGGTGGTGAACGGCGAAAGCTGGGGCGTGTATGTCAACGTGCAGCAATTCAACAAGGAATTCCTCGCCGATAACTACAACAGCAGCAAGGGGGCACGCTGGAAGGTGCCGGGCAGCCCGGGGGGCGGGGGCGGCCTCGACTACCTTGGCGACAACCTCGACGCCTATAGACGCCGCTACGAGATCAAGTCGGCCGACAAGGAAAAAGACTGGCAAGCCCTCGTTGAGCTGTGCAGGAAGCTCAACCAGACTCCGATCGACAAGCTGGAAGCGGAGCTGAGCCCGATCCTGGATATTGACGGGGTGCTGAAGTTTCTCGCTCTCGACAACGGGCTGATCAACGAGGATGGCTACTGGACGCGCGCCAGCGACTATAGCATCTATCGCGATGAGCAGGGCAAATTCCACATCATCCCGCACGACATGAACGAGGCGTTCAAGCCGGGGATGATGATGGGTTTCGGCCCGGGCGGCCCGCGGCCCGGACCGGGTGGGCCGGGGGCCGCTCCGCGCGGCGGTAACGGCGTCGAGCTCGATCCGCTGATCGGCCTTGACGATCCGCGCAAGCCGCTCCGCAGCAAGCTCCTGCAAGTGCCGGCCCTGCGCCAGCGCTATCTCGAATATGTAAAGGCCGTGGGCCGCGAGCTCGACTGGCAAAAGCTCGGCCCGGTGGTCAAGCAATACCGCGATCTCATCGACAAGGAAGTGCAGGCCGATACCCGCAAGCTCAGCTCGTACGACGCCTTTGTGCAGATGACGGCCGACGAGGCCGACGCGCCGCGCGGCCGCGAGTTGCCCTTGCGGAACTTCGCCGAGCAGCGGCACAAGTACCTGCTGAACTATGCGGCGAAAAAGTCGCCCGGGACTGGAGCCGAAAAGAAGTGATGTGGGCTACATCGCGCCCGATTCGGGAGAGCGCGGATGTCTGAATGGTTTCAGGCTGCGTTCGACACGGAAAGCGGCTTTCCGGTGCACATTCTGGCCCTGCGGCTGAGCGTGGCCCTGGTGCTGGGTTGCATGGTGGCTGGCATCTACCGCGTCACCCACGGGAGGGACGCCCAGTCCACTTCATTGATGGCCACACTGGTCTTGCTCACGCTGTTGATTGCGCTGATCACGCTCGTCATCGGCAATAACGTGGCCCGGGCCTTCAGCCTGGTGGGAGCGCTGGCCATCGTCCGCTTCCGCACCGTGGTCGAAGACACGCGCGACACGGCATTTGTCATCTTTGCGGTGGCGATCGGCATGGCCGTGGGGGCGGGCTACCTGAACGTGCCGCTCATCGCCATCCCTTTGACGGCCCTGGCCGCATTCCTGTTCCGCCCGCCGCCCGCGCGTTTGGCGCCAGGCAGCCCGCGCGAATTCACGCTGACGGTTCGACTGGGAGCGGGCCACAGCCCGGACGCGTTGCTCGATGTAGCCCTGGGCAAACATCTCGAGCGATATCGGTTGACCTCCATCGCTACGGCGCGGCAGGGGGCGGCCATCGACCTGACCTACGCGGTGGCCTTGCGCGCCGACGAACAGCCTACCGCGCTGGTGATGGAGTTGAACCGGCTGGAGGGTGTACAGAGCGTGGAACTGAACTAACACGACTGTGCACCTGGGTCTGATCACTGCATGAGCACGCCTGGCGAAGTCATGGCCAGACTCGAAATGTCGTGATGGTTGGTTGACCACCAACTTGGGCTAATTCCGGGGATTTCAAGCATCATGAACAAGTGTGCTTTCGACTGTTGTGTTCTGGTCCGGGCTTTGCTATATTCATTTTTCCATCCCCCCGAGAGGGCTGCCCGGGCGTCAACCTTGCCCGCGGTCCTTTCTGCAAACGGTTTGCTGCTGAGGAGTCATCCCTCTAATGACAACGCTAGTGTCGTCGACCACGACCGGTTCGTGGCCGGCCCGCGCCATCTTTATGCCAGCTCGCGCTGAACCGGACCCCGCAGTCTCCCCTGGACTGGCACAGCAAGAAGGGGGCCCTGCCTTCGAGCTCAAGTTCCAGCTCACCATGGAAGAAGCTGCGCTCGTCGAGGCCTGGGCGCGTGCTCGTCTCCAGACCGATCCCCACGGTGTCAACGGCTGCTACCGCACGACCACGGTGTATTGCGACACAGCCCAGCTGGACGTATTCCATCGTTCGACCGGTTTTCGGCGCAGCAAATATCGTCTGCGCCGTTACGGCGAAGCGGGCACCGTCCACCTCGAGCGAAAAACGCGCAAGGGCGACCACGTCCGCAAGCGACGTTGTGAAGTGCCCGGGAACGAAGTTGGCCTGCTCGCTCAAGATAGTTCCAGCGACGACTGGGCCGGGCGCTGGTTCCACCAGCGGATCCGCACTCTCGAGCTCAGGCCGATTTGCCGGGTCGCCTACGAGCGTACCGCCTTCTTCGGCCAGTCGGGCGGGCTGCCCGTTCGACTCACCATCGATCGCAACCTGGCTGGCACTGCCAATCTGGACTGGAACATCAGCCCGCTGGCGGATG
>JBFWSD010000030.1:0-15361 GCA_050248575.1 Gemmataceae bacterium | reverse complement strand
TCGTTCGGGCCCCAGAGCCGGCCCAGCGCGCCGACGAAGACGATCTCCGGGTTCTTGGGATGAATGGCGATGCGGCCGAGCTGGAAGCTCTGTTTCAGCCCCATGTGCTGGAAGCTCTTGCCGCCATCGATCGATTTGTAAACGCCGTCGCCCCAGGAGACCGAGTTGCGGGCATTGTGTTCGCCGGTGCCCACCCAGATCACCTCGGGCCTGGAAGGGGCCAGGCAGACATCGCCGATGGAGAGGGCGCCCGCCTTGTCGAAGATGGGTTCGAAGGTGGCGCCGCGATTGGTGGTCTTGAAGACGCCACCCGAGGCGCTGGCCACATAGAAGTGGCTGGGATCTTGCGGGTGGACGGCGAGACGGACGATCCGGCCGCCCATGGCGGAGGGGCCAATGGCCCGCCAGCGGCCCGCGCCCGGGCTGAGCTTGATCAGGGCGGGCAACTCTTGCCCGTCAGCCGGATAAAGCAGCTGAAACGAAAATAGCCAGATCACGACAAAGAGCAGGCAGCGAATCTTGAACATGGCAGGGAATCCTTGGAATGGTCAGAGTGATCCTGTGCCAGTGTACCGTTGTCAGCTTGCGGACACCATGACCTGAAATGGGGGCACCGCGGCAACGAATCAAGTTTATAGTAGGACGAGAGGCGAGTTTGCTATTCACCAGGAAAGGACATGCACCGGGCTGCGCGGCGTATGGCCGGGCCCTTACTTGACCAATCATGGATAACCAGCTTCCAGGCGAGATCCAGGTCATCGAGGTGCCCGGCGGCGTGCGATACCGACTGCCGCCCCGGCAACTCGCGGGCACCGGCTGCATGGCGGGCGTGCCGCTCATGCTCTTCGGCGTGTGGTTCACGGGCTTCGCCCTGGTCTGGATAGGGGCCGCGATTTTCATGGCCCCCAATTTCATCGGCATCCTCTTCGCGCTCTTCGGCGTCCCCTTCGTGCTGGTTGGCCTCGTGCCGCTCTGGCTAGGACTGGCCGCCTTGCGGGGCCGGAGCGAGATCGAGTTCTGCTCGGGACTCCTCCGCAACATCGAATATGCCGGCCCGCTCTGGTGGTCCTGGCAGCGAGACGTGGAATCGATCAGCCGGCTGCAGATGATCAAGGCGGGCAGCCACCACTCCGTCAACGGCAAGCCAATCGAGTCCTTGAAGGATCGGCTGGCGATCCAGGTGGACTGCCGCAGCGGGCGGCCGATGATCGTGGCCTTCGGCTATCGCCGCGAGCTGCTGGAACCGCTGGCGAACGAGCTGGCGCGGCGCTGCAATACCTCGGAGCACGCTCGCTACAAGGCGTTCGATCCGGTCGAGGTGATCGAGAAGCCGCCGGAAAGCGAGACCGAGCCCGCCGAACTCGAGCAGGTCTGGGAACAGCCCGCAAGCAGCCTGGTGGCCGTTGAAGAACACGCCAGCGGCGTGACCTTGAACGTGCCCGCGCCCGGCCTGTGGGCGGGCAGCAAGGGGCTGTTCGCCTTCAGCATCCTCTGGTGCGGCTTCATGTTCATCCTGACGAGCTTGTTTGTGATCGCTGGCCTCAACAACGGCGACCTGTTCAACGCGTTCAAGAACCAGGACGCGCCGCCCTGGATCGGTCTGGGCTGCTTTGGCCTGTTCTGGGCCGTGGGCATCGGCATGATGCTGGGCGCGATCAACATGGGCCGCCGCCGCGCTGTGCTGGCCGTGGTCGACGGCCAGCTCATGGTCATGCAGACTGGCATCTTCGGGCCCAAGAGCTGGGAATGGCAGCGCGACGAGATCGAGGAGATCAAGGCCGGCCCGAGCGGCATGACGGTGAACGACCAGCCCGTCCTGGAACTGCAGATTCACCCCAGAGGAAGCAGAAAGGTCGGCCTCCTGTCGGGGCGCGATCACCACGAGCTGGGCTGGCTGGCAGCCCGGCTCAGTCAAGCGCTGGGCCTGCGCACCCTCCGCACGGTGCGCCCGAAGGTCGCGCCGGAATAAGCCCGCCGAGAACATCTCTCCGATTCTGCTGCCCGCGCCAGACGGCTCGTGTACACTATTCCCGGCGTACATCCCGAAAGCGAACGGAGGATCCCCATGAGCATCAAGCGCTCGATCGCGGTTGCGGCGTTGTTGTCGGTGGCAGGCTATTTCGGTGTCGCGGCCCCGCTGGCCGGGCAGGAGGGCAAGAAGGTGGACACGCACGTTTACGAGCTGCGTACCTATCACACCGTGCCGGGGCGGCTGCCCGCCTTGCACAAGCGCTTCCGCGACCACACCTGCAAACTCCTCGAGAAGCACGGCATGAAGCTGATCGGTTTCTGGGTGCCCGAGGGCAAGGCGGGCGAGAACACGCTCATCTACATCGTCGAACACGCCAGCCGCGACGCCGCCGACAAGAGCTGGAAAGCCTTCGGCCAGGACCCCGACTGGCAAAAGGCCAAGGCCGACTCCGAGAAAGATGGCAAGATCGTCGAGAAGGTCGACCGCGTGTTCATGAGCCCGACGGATTACTCGAAACTCAAGTAATTGATCTGGTGAGTGGTGAGTCTGGTAGTCCCTCGTTCCCACGCTCTCCTGGGTCGTGGTCGCCACCATGTCTGCGTGGGAACGGACCACTCCGCCGCTCTGCGGCGATACAGACCGATCACTTGTCCTCCGACGCACCTCGTTGGAGCACCAGTATTCTCGATGTTCCTCCGGTCGCACGCTCCCGGCTCGCCGGATGAACGCTGCGCGTTCACTCCTTCACTCACCACACTCACCACTCACCACCAGATTCCTTACTGGTATTTACCCTTGCTTTACAGGCTCCGAGCGTGCGCACTTTTCCGTCGCGAGCGGTCCGCTCTGGCGTGGATTAGCGCTTTGATTTCTCCGCAATCCATTATGAATTAAAGGGATAAGGAAATGGCGAATCGGTAGAAAAACGTGGTAATCTGCGCGCCACTCTCCTCGACAGGGTAAGGAGCCCAATTTACGTCGCCATGTCTAGTCCGGGGGGAGGGTCCAATGAACAACGGAAAAGCACCCGTCGTGGTCTTCGATGCTGACAAGGTCAGCAGCAATGCCGATGACTCCTCGCGGGTGAGCCGTGTGATTCCGGCCTGGATCATCAGCTGTTGCGTGAATGCGGGCGTGCTGGCGGCATTCTTCCTGATGAACACCCCGGAGGCCGAAACGGCCCAGACCGAAGTGGCCGTGTTCGAGACGCTGGTTGAGAACAACGTGCAGCCGCCCAACCTGGAGAACGACGACATCGGGCTCGATCCCAATCTCGAAACCAACTATAACGTCGACCGCATCGAAGAAGTGAGCGTGCCCGGGCCGGTCAATGCGATGGACCCAATCGGCATCCTGAATGCGGATCCCGGCCCTCCCATGACGCTGCCTCCTCCGCCGGGAGTCGGCGGCGGGCAAGGTGGCGGCGTCGACGCCTCGATGCCGGGCAAGGGAAGCATGATCGGCTTCTCCGGCGGCATCGTCCCGAATCATATGTTCCAGCCGGGCGGATTCGGCGGCCGTTCCGGCGCGACCCGGCAGAAGATGCTGATCGAGGGCGGCGGCAATGCGGCTTCGGAAGCCGCAGTGGCCCGCGGTCTCAAGTTTATCGCCCACCACCAGGGACCCGACGGCAGCTGGTCGCTGCAAAAGTTCCGCGAACACGGCCGTTGCAACTGCACCGGGGCCGGCAATGCGAACAACGACGTGGCTGGCACCGCCTTTGGCCTGCTGCCTCTGCTCGGCGCCGGGCAGACCCACAAGCCCGGTTCCGACCGCGGACAGATCTACACCAAGGAAGTTGACAAGGGGCTGCGCTGGCTGGTTCTCCATCAAACCCGCGAGGGCGGCTTCAATCCTCACTCCGGCGAAATGTACTCCCACGGGCTGGCCACCATCGCCTTGTGCGAAGCCTATGGGCTGACTTCCGACCCCGCCCTCCGCGATCCGTGCCAGCGGGCCCTCAACTTCATCGTCATGGCCCAGACTCCGCAAGGCGGCTGGCGCTATCACCCGAAGAGCACGGGCTACGATGGCTCGATCGGCGCCTGGCAGCTGATGGCCCTCAAGAGCGGTCAGATGGCCGGCCTCGATGTGCCCCGCGAAACCTTGACCCGCGCGACCAAGTGGCTCGATGCCGCCGCCGCACCCGATGGCGGCCGCTACGGCTACACCACTCCGCATCCCGCCAATGGGCTGCGGGCAGCGACCACGTCCGCCGGCCTCCTGTGCCGTCAATACCTCGGCTGGGGCCCGCGCAGCCCGGGCCTGCTCGCCGGCTTGCAGTACCTCCGTGCTCACAAGCCGCGCGCCAACGACATGTACTACAGCTACTATGCCACCCAGATCATGCACCACATGGGCGGACAGTACTGGGCCGAGTGGAACCCGGTCATGCGTGACGCCCTCATCACCGCCCAGGACAAGGGCGACAAGATCCCGCACCAGGCCGGCAGCTGGTTCGATCCTACCGATCACATCTCCAGCGGCCGCGGCGGGCGCATGATGCAGACGGCCCTCTCGCTCGTTACCCTCGAGGTCTACTATCGCCACCTGCCCCTCTATCGTCGCGAAGTCGGCGGCGACAAGGACGTGGTTGGCAAGTAATCCCGCACCAGACTCTTCCCGAGGACCAGGGGCCACGGCTCCTGGTCCTTTTTGCTTGGCTACTGCCGTTCTCCTCCTTCAGCCCCTTCGCTAAGTTGAACTAGGGGTAACCTGGGCTCGCTGCGCCTGCCAGACTTTGCGGAGAGGATGATGAGCCTCAGCGAACCGAGACTGTCGCGCGCCAGTGTGGGCAGGCTCAGCCTCTATCTGCGCTGCATCGAGGAACTGGAGCGGCATGGCGCGACCAAGGTTTCCAGCAGCCAGCTGGGCGAGGCACTCGGTGTCAGCGACGCCCAGGTGCGGCGCGATATTGGCGCGCTGGGCAACCTTGGCCATCCCGGCGTCGGCTACCCGGCCCGCGAGCTGACGGAAGCGATCCGCCACGTGCTGGGCATCGATCGACGCTGGGGCTGCATTCTCGTCGGCGTGGGCAACCTGGCCCGCGCCTTGTTGCGATATCGCGGCTTCAGTCAGCAGGGATTTCGCGTGGTGGCCCTCTTCGATGCCGATCCGGCCAAGGTCGGGCAGCGCATCGAAGAACTGGAGGTGCAGTCGCCGGATCGACTGGCGGGCGTGATTGCGGCGACCCGAGCCGAGCTGGGCATGCTCACGGTGCCGGCGGAATCGGCCCAGCGTGTGGCGGACCAGGTGGTGGCGGCGGGCATCAAGGGGATCTTGAATTTTGCCCCCACGGTGCTGCGCGTGCCGTCGGGGATCAGCCTGGTCTCGGTGGACTTGACTGTTCAGCTCGAGCAGTTAGCATTTCAAGTACAGCTCAGCCGCACGGAAGGTACGGAGAGCGATACCCGGTAGTGTAACGGTAGCACAAGAGATTTTGGCTCTCTTTGTCCAGGTTCGAATCCTGGCCGGGTAGATCCGGACTCCCTCCTTTTATCCACTTCTGCATCTATATCGGAAGCAGCGGCACGGTCTTCTCCCAGGAGAGTGGGTACGCCTGCTTCTGCGGCGGGTTCGAGATCGAGGCGCAACATCTCCGTCGGAGTGCCAACGCCTCGGGCAGTTTTCAGTCGCGCTGGCTTGGCCAGGTCCATCAGTCCCCCACAAGGTTGCGTCGACTGGCTGCATGTGCTAGAAAAGGGTGTCTGCCTGACTTCCCGCCATGCAGAGCACTCCGTCTAGGGGGGTGAGTGCTGATGCGTCTGATTCACGCGATTGCGGTTTGCGCGCTGCTCGGAGCCGACCTGCGCGCCGAGGAAGCGCTGCAAGAAGTCATCGTCCACCCGGCCACGATCCGTCTCGATGGCCCGGGCAGCCGATTTTCACTGCTGGTCGACGGCAAGACGGCCACGGGCAGGCTGATCGACCTCACGGCCAGCGCAACTTATCGCTCGCTGGATCCCGGCGTGGCGGAAGTCGACCGTCGCGGCATCGTCTACGCCCGCGGCGACGGACGGGCCACCATCGTCGTCGAAGCACGTCAGCGGAAGCGCGAAGTGACCATCGAAGTGCGCGGTTCTGCCAGTTCCCGGCGCATTCATTTCGCGAATGACGTGGTCCCCTTGTTCAGCCGCCATGGCTGCAACGCCTCGGGCTGTCACGGCAAGGCGGATGGCCAGAACGGCTTCAAGCTTTCCGTGTTTGGCTTCGACCCGGCGGCCGACCACGCGGCGCTCGTGCTCGAATCGCGCGGCCGACGACTGTTCCCGGCGGCGCCGGCCTTCAGCCTGCTGCTGCGCAAGGCCGCGGGCGATTTGCCGCATGGCGGCGGCGCGCGCATCCGCGCCGGCTCCGACGACTTCGAGACGATCCGCGCCTGGATTGCCGCCGGCGCGTCTTTCGATCCCGACTCCGGCCCGCAGGTGGAGCAGGTTCGCATCGAGCCGGGGGAACGTCTGCTGGCCACCGGCGCGCGGCAGCAGTTGCGTGTCATCGCCCGCTATGTCGACGGCCGCGAGGTCGATGTTACCCGCCATGCCCGTTTCCAGTCCAATAACGAAGGGCTGGCCACGGTTGACGAGAACGGGCTGGTCAGTGCCGGCGCCGTGCCGGGGGACGTGGCGGTCATGGCCAGTTACCGCGGCGAGGTCAATCTCTTCCGCGCGCTCATCCCGCGCAGCGGCGTCATCGAGAACTACCAGACGCCCCCCTCGAACAACTTCATCGACGAGCTGGTCTTTCAGAAGCTGCGCAAGCTGAACGTACAGCCCTCGGGGCCGGCGGAGGATGCGGCCTACCTGCGCCGTGTTTATCTCGACGTGATCGGGACCTTGCCCACGGCCGAGGAAGCCCGCCGCTTCCTGGCCGACAAGCGGGCCGACAAGCGAGCCCGGCTGGTGAACGAACTGCTCGAGCGGCCCGAGTTTGCCGACTACTGGGCACTGAAATGGTCGGACCTGCTCCGCGTCGACCGTAATGCGCTGGGACACAAGAATGCGTATGCTTACTATCGCTGGATTCGCGACAGCCTGAAGGAGAACAAGCCGCTCGACCAGTTCGCGCGCGAAGTGGTGACCGCGGAAGGGCCGCTGGCGGAAGTCGGCCCGGCCAACTTCTACCGGGTGGCGAACAAGTCGGGCGATGCGGCCAGCACCCTGGCCCAGGTGTTCCTGGGCGTGCGCATTGCCTGTGCCGAATGCCACCATCATCCCTTCGATCGCTGGAGCCAGACCGATTACTACGGCATGCAAGCCTTCTTCACGCCAGTCAGCGTGAAAAACACGCCGCGCGGGATGATCATGCAGGCCGCAGGCAAGCCGGAAGCCAGGAACCCGCGCACCGGGGAGATGATCCAGGCTCACGCCCTGTCCGCGTTGCCTGCGGACACGTTGAAGGAAGGGGATCAACGTCTGGCGCTGGCGAGCTGGATGACGGCCCGCACGAATCCCTGGTTTGCCCGCAACCTGGCCAATCGCGTCTGGGCGCATTTCCTGGGCCGCGGGCTGATCGAGCCGGTGGACGACATCCGTCTGACCAATCCGCCCACGAACCCGGAGTTGCTCGACGCCCTTGCCAGGCACCTGGCCGAGAACAAGTTCGACGTGCGTCAGCTCATCCGGGCCATCACCGCCTCACAGACCTATCAGCTCTCCGCCACGCCGAACGCGACGAACGAGAACGACGAACAGAACTACTCGCGTGCCCTGCTGCGCCGCGTGGACGCCGAGGTCTTGCTCGACATGATCTGCCAGACCAGCGGCGTGCCCGAGAAATTCGAAGGCATGCCGGCGGGCTACCGCGCCATCCAGCTCTGGGACAGCAAGGTGCCGCACGATTTCCTCAGGCTGTATGGCCGCCCCGAGCGCGTCAGCGCCTGCGAATGCGAGCGCAATCGCGGCGCCAGCGTGGCGCAGGTTTTGCACCTCATGAACTCGCCCAGGATCCAGGGCAAGCTGTCGCGCGAAGGGGGCCAGATTGCCCGCATCGTCGAGACCTGCAAGAACGATGCGGCCCTGATCGATGAGCTTTACCTGACCTTCTACAGCCGTTTCCCCACGAAAGAGGAACGGGCCATCGCCCACGATTATCTGGGCAAGCATGCGGGCAAGCGCCGCCAGGCCGCCGAAGACCTGGCCTGGAGCATGATGAACACGTTGGAGTTCATCTTCAATCATTGAGAGGTGGCCATGAGCCGCACGCGCAACTACTGCGACGGCATCGCCCGCCGCGATTTCCTCAGGCTGGGCGTGGCGGGCACGCTCGGCGGCGGCTTCGCGCTTCCCGGCCTGCTGCGGGCTGCCGAACGCGCGGCCAACCGTCGCGACGTGGCGCTGATCTTCGTCTTCCTCAAGGGCGGACTCAGCACCATCGACACCTGGGACATGAAGCCCGACGCGCCCGACGAGTTCCGCGGCGAGTTCAAACCGATCGCCACCAGCGTGAAGGGCGTGCAGTTTTGCGAGCATCTGCCGCGCCTGGCCAGGCAGGCACACCATTTCTCGCTGATCCGCTCATTCCGGCACGGCGACTCGAACCATGGCCCGGCCGACCACATCATGTTCACGGGCTACCACCCACTGGCGGGGTTCAACCCCAACCTCAAGCCGAACAATCAAAGGCCGTCGCACGGATCGATCATCGCCCGCAAGCTCGGGCCGAAGGGCTCGGTGCCGCCGTATATCTGCCTGCCGAAGATGCACAACAGCGCCGGTTCGGCTTACCTGGGCTCCACGGCCGCTCCATTCGTCATCGAACGCGATCCGAGCGCTCCCGATTTCGCCGTGCCCGACCTGGCCCCGCCGGCCCTCGCTGCCGAGCGCCTCGATGCCCGTCGCGACCTGCTCAAGCAAGTTGACCGCTTCCAGCAGGCCGCCGAAGCTCGCGCCAACAGCGATGCTGCCGCCGTCAGCACCTTTCAGAAGAAGGCGTTCGAGCTGATGACCTCGCCCGAAAGCAAGACGGCCTTTCGCATCCAGGCCGAACCCGACAAGCTGCGCGACGAGTATGGCCGCAACTCGCTCGGGCAATCCTGCTTGATGGCGCGCCGCCTGGTGGAAGCCGGCGTCCGCTGCGTCACCGTCGAACACAGCAACTGGGACACGCACGACAGCAACTTCGACTCGCTCAAGAACGACCTGCTGCCGAAGCTGGACGCGGCCGCCAGCACGCTGTTCAGCGACCTGGCCGCGCGCGGCTTGCTCGACAAGACGCTCGTGCTGCTCACGGGCGAGTTCGGCCGCACGCCGCGCATCAACAAGAACGCGGGCCGCGATCACTGGGGCCCGGTGTTCACGGTCGCGCTTGGCGGCGGCGGCATCCAGGGCGGCCGTGTCGTCGGCGCCTCCGATGCTCGCGCCGAGAAGCCTGCCCGTCAGCCCATCGGCCCCGAGGACCTGTCCGCCACCATGTACCGCCTGCTCGGCATCGATCCCGAGGACGAGTTTCTCACCCCCGAAGGCAGGCCGGTCAAGATTGTCAACAACGGCAAGGTCATCCAGGAACTGCTGTAAGAAGCGTGGAGAAGATCATGACACGCCAGCCTGGCGCCGTGCTCGTGTCGTTGCTACTGTCCTCTGTCGCCGTCGCGAATCCGCCCGTGGCCTCGTACATCTTTCCAGCCGGCGGCCAGCGCGGCCGGGCCGTCGACGTGCGCGTGGGCGGGCTGTTCCTGCACGACCAGTGCCGCTTCGAAATGCTCGGCCCCGGCGTACAGGCCAGCAAGACCCTGAAGAAGGCCGATACTCTCTGGTTCGAGGGGCCGCTCTTGCCGCTGCCCGCCTCGCAGCGGGCCGAGGACTATCCACGCGACATGACGGGCCGCGTCGACATCGCCGCCGACGCCCCGCTCGGCTTCCGTTCCTGGCAAGTCTGGACGTCTCAGGGCGCCTCGCGCTCGCTCCGCTTCGAGGTGGGTGACCTGCCCGAAATCGTCGAGCGCGAGATCGACGGCGCCCCGGTGCCGGCCGAGGTGAAGTTGCCTGTCACGATCAATGGCCGGATCTTCCCGCGCGAAGACGTGGACATCTGGACCTTCCAGGCCGTCAAGGGCCAGCCCATCACCTGCGCCGTCATGGCCGACCGGCTTGGCTCGCCGCTCGATGCCCGGCTGGAAGTGCGCGACGCCGTCGGCCGCGTGCTCGCCGAGAACGACGATGCCCGGGGCGCTGATCCAACCTTGCACTTCACGCCCCCTGCCGACGGCTCCTACCAGGTTCGCATCCATGACATAGCCTTCGCGGGCAGCCAGGCGCACGTGTATCGTCTGACCATCAGCAGTGCTCCGTACGTCGATCATGTCTTCCCGCTCGGGGGCCGGCGTGGCAGCAGCGTCGCATTCGAACTCAGCGGGCATGGCCTGCCGCGCGGCAAGGTCACGGCGGCCTTGCCCGCCGGGGCGCCGGCTGATTATGAGCTGCGTTTCGATCTCGGCGGCGTCGCCAGTAATTTCGTCAATCTGGATCTCGACGATCTGCCCGAGCAACTGGAGGCCGAGCCGAACAATGAGCCGGGCCAGGCCAAGGCAGTCGAAGTGCCTGCCATCCTGAATGGCCGCCTGGGCACGCCCGGCGACGTGGATTGCTGGCATCTCATGCTGCGCAAGGGCGAGCGCTACGAGTTCGAGCTGCGTGCTCTCAAGCTGGGATCGCCTGCCGATGCCGTGCTGTTGCTCGAGGATGCCGCGGGCAAGCAGCTGGCGCGCGGCGACAGCCCGGGCGGCGACCCGACAATGAACTTCACTCCCGCCGCGGACGGCGCCGTCTGTTTGCGCGTTGCCAGTCGCTTTCGCTCGCGCGGTGGCCCGGACCATGCGTATCGCGTGCGCGTGAGCGAGGCCGTCCCCGACTTCGCGTTGCGCCTCGAACGGGATGACCTGACCATCCCGCGCGGCGGTGACATCAAGGTCAAGGTGTTTGTGGAACGCAGCGGCGGCTGCAACGCCGAGATCACGCTCGGCATGGACGGACTGCCCCAGGGGATGAGTGCTACCGGTGTCATCAAGCCCGGCCAGAATAATGGCGTGTTGACCGTGAAGGCCGGGGCGGACGTCGCCATCCAGCCGGTTCGGCTGAAAGTGCAGGGCAGAGCGATGATCGACGGGCAGCCGGCGAGCCGCACCGCAACCCTGCCTGGCGGCCCTGGAGTGCCCGACATCGATAGCGCGCTGGTGGCGCCCGCAGTGCCCACGCCGTTCAAGTTCAGTGGCGTCTATGTCGTCAGGCTGGTGCCGCGCGGCACCGTCTACCGGCGGCACTATCGCCTCGAGCGCAACGGTTTCGACGGGCCGCTGCAAGTCAGCCTGGCCGACCGCCAGGCGCGCCATCTGCAGGGCGTGACCGGGCCGACGATCACGGTCCCCGCCGACGCCAGCGAGTTCGATTACGACGTCAAACTTCCTCCGTGGCTCGAAACCGGCCGCACGGCGCGCGTGACCCTGATGGCCGTGGGCGTGGTCAAGGACCCGGATGGCACACCGCACACGGTCAGCTTCACCTCGGTGGCCCAGAACGAGCAAATTGTCGTCGTCATCGAGCCAGGCAAGCTCAGCGTGTCCTGTGCACCGGGCAGCATCCAGGCCGCGCCCGGCAAGGAAGCAAGAGTGGCCTTGAGAGTCGAACGCGGTCCGGACCTGAAGGGACCGGTGCGCCTGGAGTTGATCGCCCCGCAGCACCTGCGCGGGGTGACAGCCCAGCCGATCGAACTGCCCGCCGATCAAGGGAGTGCAGAACTGACCATCAAGTTTGCCCGCGACCTTGCCGGGCCGTTCAACGCCCCGCTGGTCCTGCGCGCCACGCTCATGGAGAAAAGTCAGCCCGTGACGGCCCAGACACGGTTGGAGCTCGAGCCCCCGCGCTGACGGCTTCGAAGCACGCGAACTATGAACCAGGTTCGAGATTGGGCGACTTGTCGGAGAAGTGGGCGCCGGCAAGGGTAGGGGCGCCGTTGGAAGCAATGCGGAACTTGCCCTTCAGAATCACGTACTGCCCGGCGCGGGCGCGGGGCAGCTGGCGCTTGATCGAAAGCGCCCACGGATCGAGCTGGCAGGCAACTTGCTCGGCCCCTTCGGCAGTACCCAGCACGAGCGAAGGCGGGTCGTTTTCGCTGGCGATCGAACGGATGTGGCCGCACAGCTCGATCTCGGCGTCTTGTGCCATGTCGTGTCCCACCTGGCAGATTTCTTGCACGCTGTAGCGTTGCCAGCGCGGCGCTTGTCCTGCCGTCATCGCATAGATGGGGTAGATCAAGGCGACCAGCAGGGCGGCTGCCGTCATGGCGCGGAAGGGAATGGCCGCCAGCAAACCACGCACGGATCGCTTGGGCTTCGGTTGAAGCGGTGTGGGGGCGGTGAAGTCGACCGCCAGACCATCGGGATTGACGAGGGGCGGGACAGGTTCGGGAAGCGTCGGCGCGGCGAGGGCACGCTGCCGCGCGCGAGCGCGATGATGCTCCTTCAAGGCGGCCCGCACCTGTTTCAGCCGGGCGGCGATCTCCTTGTCTTCTGGGAGGAGTTCGTGCGCCTGCGCCAGGTCTGGCAGCGCGCGGTCGTAGTCCCCCTTGGCGAAATGACAGATGCCGCGATTGAGGTATGCCTGACAGTGCCTTGGCTTGCGGCGCAGGATTTCGCTGAAGTCGTTGATCGCCATCAAGTAATCGCCCTTGAGGCGGTAGGCAATGCCGCGGTTGTAACGGGCCAGGAGCAACCTCGGATTGATTTTCAGGGCTTGCACATAATTGCGGATGGCGGCCGAGTATTGCCGCATCGAGAGATGAACCAGGCCGCGTTCATTCCAGGCCAGTGCGTTGCGCGGGTTCAGTTCGAGCAGGCGCTGAAAATCCGCCAGGGCTTCGTCATGACGGCCGCGGCGATGAAAGGCGAAGCCGCGAATGAAATAGGCGTCGGCCAGTTCGTGGTCGAGGGCCAGTGCCTGGTCGGCGTCGGCAATGACCTCGGCATAGCTGCTCTGCCTGGCATGCGCCAGGCCGCGATTGAGATAGTAGACCGGCTGCTGCGGATCGAGCTCGATGGCCCTGGTGTAGTGGCTGATCGCTTCGTCGAAACGGCCCAGATCGACAAGGACATTGCCGCAGCGGAGAAAGGCTTCGGCGTGTTCGGGGTCGAGGTCGCAAGCGCGGCGAAAATCGGCGAGTGCCTTGTCGTGCTGCCCGAGGCTGCGCCACAACTGGCCGCGCTCGCTGTAAGCGGGCACGAAGAGCGGATCGAGTCCGATCACTTCCTGGTACCGCGCCAATGCCGCTGTGTTTTCGTGACGGCGGCGCTGCTCGCCCGCCTCTGAGAACAGGTGACCGGCCAGCGGGCTGGCTGGCTCGTGATGCCCGCGCGGTGCTTCCTCTTCAGGAAGGGGAGTTGCCTCCTGGCCCGCGGGCGAGATGATCGTCCTGGAAGAATCGATCACCAGTTCGGTGCGGCGTTGATTCTTGAGACGCAGCGTTGGCGGTTGAGAGGTCGCCAGCCTGGTCGCGCGTCTGTGGTTGTTTCCTGGTTCGTCGTCGGCGCTGTCGTGGTCCAGGCCAGTTTCGCCTTGCGCGAGGGGCAACATGGCCCCTGAGCGCACGGATTGCTGCCGAGCCGCAGCCAGCCCGATCTCGGCGGGCAGTTCGTTCCGAGGTACGATTTCGGACGGTTGCTCCGTTGCTTCGACCAGATCAGACGGTTTTTCGTCGGCGACGATGCTGTCTTCGACGGGTGTTTCCTGGGTAACGAGCGGAGCTTCGTGGGGAGAGTCTTCGACGAAGACACGCAGGTCGCCTTCGTCGGCGCCGGGCGGCGCGCCCTCAAAGCTTCCTTGTTCCTCGAAAAGAGCGAGGCCGTCTTCCTCGATCAGCTCGCCTGGATCGATTTTCTCGAACTCGTCCGCCAGCTCACGAACCGCTTCCACCAGATTGGTGCGGATCAGTTCGAACTGGCTGCGGAGCAACTGGCTCAGAGCCCCCTTGAGATGGCTCTTCACGCCATCCAGCTGGTTCTTGAAGGAGGCAGTGTGCCCTGGCTCGACAGAGTCGATGGGCGGCGCGTCAGCATCGGGATGTGGGCGTGTCATGGCGCACACTCCAACGATCACTTTTTCCGCGAGGCTTGCTGAGCTTCCTGGCCGTCGATCAGACCATCCTGGTCTGCATCCAGCTTGTCGAACAGGGCCGCCGGGCCGCTGAACTCGCGCCGCGAAATGTCGCCGTCGCCGTTCTTGTCCATGGCCCGGAACCAGTCAGGGCCGGCGTGAAACGCCTTGCTGATCGGAAGACGCGGATGACCGTGACTGATCGTCGCAATAAGCTGGCGCGGCAAGCGGTCTTGATCCAGCTGCCCATCGCGGACGCAGCCCGTGGACTTGATGCGTTCCCACGCCGTGCGCAGCTCGCGCGGCGACAGCCCGCCATCTTGGTTGGCATCGAGCAATTCGAAGAGGCCGCTGCCATGATCCAGGATGGTCAGCAGCACCTGGCCCTTGGCGATCTGCTCTTGGACATCGAGCCACGCGGTCAGTTCTTGCTTCGAAAGCTTGCCGTTGTTGTCCCGGTCGGCCAGCGTCAGCAAGAGCTTGAAGGGGCCAGCCAACTCCAGTTCCTTCGCGTCAAGCGTGTTGTCGGAGTTGCCGTCCCGTTCCGAGAACAGTCCGAACAGACGTTTGCGGCCGTTGGCCACCTGTTCCTTCAGTTTGCCCGCATCGCTTCGCAGCACAAGACGTACCGGCCCGTTCGCAAGAGCAAGCCGCCCGTCTTTTGGAGGCTGCTGCCCGGCCACTGCTAGCGCGGGTTGATCCTCTTGGCGCGTGCCTAGCCGCACTTCCCAGATCTCGGAGACTTCTTCTCGCAAGGTCTTCAACTCGGCGGCAGACAATGCGGGCAGTTTCTCCTGCGCTCGCCGCCCTTCCAGTGCGGAGATCCAGTACATATCCGCCTGGCGAACAGGCAAGACCATCACCGGCAGCGATGCTGTGGAAGGATGCGGCTTCAGATCCGCGGCGGGAGGCAGCAAGAGTGCTGAACCCCGGGCGCCGGGGTAGGCCAGCCTGGCGACCAGTTCGCCCGGCCCGATCAGTTCATCGTCGTTCTTGTCGAGGTGGCGCAGGGCCTGTTCGGCGGCTTGCCATTCGGCGGCGTCGACCTTGCGATCCTTGTTCGTGTCGAGATGCCCAAGCAGGGCCGCGGTGAGACTTGCGGTTGCCGACGGCTTGCCGACGCCAACCATCACGCCGCCCAGCCCTTCGCGGCGATAGTAGTCACCGAGCTCAGCGAGATTGACCTTGTCGTCGGCGTTGCGATCGAGATCGGCAAAGCGGGGCGAGTTGCCCGCGTACGGCGCAAACTGGAGCCAGAGGATCTGGCGGATCGCGAACGCGGAGGGCAAACGCTGCGCTTCCGCCTTGCTCA
>JBFWSD010000029.1:0-15368 GCA_050248575.1 Gemmataceae bacterium | reverse complement strand
CCGATCGCTACCTGCAAGATCATGCGGGCCGCCCGTTCGGCGTCGAGGACATCGCGGCCGCCGTGGACCTGTCGCGCTCGCAGCTCACGCGCCTTTATCGCCAGCATTTCGGCATGGGGCCCGCGGAACGACTGCGCACGTATCGCGTACAGAAGGCCAGTGCCCTGCTGCGCGGCACCACGCTGCCCGTGAAGGTGGTGGCCCACATGTGCGGCTTCACCTGCCCCAATCATTTCTGCCGCGTGTTCTTGCAAGTGATGAAAACCAAGCCCACCGACTACCGTGCCCAGAACGAACGGCGCTGACCCAGGTGAGCGAGAACTTCAACCGCGTCAGACTCTTTCATCGATCGAGTGCCCCGGGCGACTCTTCTTCGGGGCAGCCCGCATCAAGGTAGGCTTGCAAGAAGATCTGGGCCGCTACCCGATCGCGGCGATCCTTGCGGCGGCGATGAGTGAGGCCGGCGGCCCACAGGGCTTTTTCTGCCTCCACGGTGCTGAATCGTTCATCGTAGTAAGAGACGGGCAGCCCGATGACCTTGACCAGCCA
The DNA here is from genome assembly GCA_050248575.1 of Gemmataceae bacterium. Taxonomy (GTDB): domain Bacteria; phylum Planctomycetota; class Planctomycetia; order Gemmatales; family Gemmataceae; genus JBFWSD01. The sequence continues at coordinate 14,819 of JBFWSD010000029.1, read as the reverse complement.
GTCGCCAAACGCGCGCGACTCGCGGGCCTTGTCCCCTTCGCGGCCATCGAGATGAACGGGCAGCCCGACCACGATGCGCTGGATCTTCTCTTCCACCGCAAGCGTGCGGAAATAGTCGGCATCGCGCGTGGGGTCCTGCCGCTCATACGTGGCCAGTGGCGAGGCAATCAGCCGATCGGGATCGCTGACGGCCAGCCCGACGCGCACGCGGCCCACATCGACGGCAAGAACTCGGCCTGTCTCTTTCGAGGTCATGGCTGCATTCTACGCGAGTTCGCGATCAAGGTACGAAGATTCAAACAAGCGAATCGGTCTTGGCGATTTCGCGCAGAGTCAACACGGCCCAGCCCAGCCATTCTTCTTCCGGAGGGTCCCATTCCTCCCAGAGGATCTCGTCCTCGCGCTTGTTCTTGAACTCGGGCCAGAGCCGCCTCACCTGTAGAAGACGGCGCCAGTCGGCGATGGCCTTCGGCACGTTCTGGGAGTGCGACGATGTCGTAAAGCTGGCAGCGCACTGGATGCGCCTGAGGATCCACCAGACGTGTGCCTTGTCGACCACGCGTTCACATGCGAGCGCCCGCACCATGAAGCGGACAGCGAATGGGGTTGCCTGGATCACACCGTCCTGGTGCTCGAGTTGCGCTGCCAGGAGATCGCCCGCAGCCTTCGCGTGTTTTTTCGAGTTGAGCTGCCGGACAGCCTTCGGGATGTTCGAAGCACGCCCGTAAAAATGGACGATGCGGTCCCACGGAACCTCGTCCATTCCAGTAAATGGGTCGGGCCGAGGCATTTTCTCGACTCACTCATTCGTCGGGGCCGGGAACTGCTGGCACAGTTCACGGACTTGCCCGTGGATCCGTTCTTGCACACCCTTGTTCTCGGGGTCGGTCAGTACTTCGCCGATCCACTTGCCGATCGCGCGCATCTCGGTTTCTTTCATGCCGCGCGTCGTCAGGGCCGGGGTGCCGATGCGGATGCCGGACGGATCCAGGGGCGGCCGTTCGTCGAAGGGGATCATGTTCTTGTTGACCGTGATCCCGGCCGCGTCGAGGGCTTGCTCGGCGATCTTGCCCGTGGTGCCGCGCGAGACCACGTCGACCAGCAAGAGATGATTGTCGGTGCCGCCCGAGACGAGGCGGAAGCCTAGCTGGTTGAGCTCATCGGCCAGCGCCTTGGCGTTGGCGATGATCTGCTGCCCGTAGGCCTTGAAGCTGGGCTGTAGCGCCTCTTGAAAAGCCACGGCCTTGGCGGCGATCACGTGCATGAGCGGCCCGCCCTGCATGCCGGGGAACACCGCCGAGTTGACCTTCTGGATCCAGTCTTTCTTGCACAGGATGAAGCCCGCGCGCGGGCCGCGCAGCGTCTTGTGCGTCGTGGAAGTGACGAAGTCGGCGACGGGCACCGGATCGGGATGCAGCTTGCCCGCGACCAGCCCGGCGATGTGGGCCATGTCCACCATCAAGAGAGCGCCGACTTCCCTGGCGATCTCCGCGAACCGGTCGAACTCGAAGAGTCGCGGGTAAGCGCTGGCGCCGGTCACGATCATCTTGGGCTTCGTCGCGCGTGCTTGCCGGGCCACCTGCTCGTAATCGATGCGCTCGGTGTCCTTCTTCACGCCGTAAGCATGGACCTGGTAGAGCTTGCCGGAGAAGTTGAGCTTCATGCCATGCGTGAGGTGCCCGCCGTGCGCCAGATCGAGGGCCAGGATCGCATCCCCGGGCTGCAAGCAGGCAAAGTAGACTCCCATGTTGGCCTGGGCGCCGGAGTGGGGCTGCACATTCGCCTTCTCGGCTCCGAACAGTTGCACGGCGCGGTCGATGGCCAGGCGCTCGACCACATCAACAAACTCGCAGCCGCCGTAATAGCGGCGGCCCGGGTAGCCTTCGGCGTATTTGTTGGTGAGCACCGAGCCCTGGGCCGCCAGCACGGCCGGGCTGGTGTAGTTCTCCGAAGCGATCATCTCCAGCCCTTGCTGCTGCCGGCGTCGCTCGTTCTGGATGGCCTGCCAGACTTCCGGGTCTTGCTGCTCGAGAATGCTCATGAAACCTCCCACCGGGCGTGCGCGCGTGTGAATCCCTTAGAAGGATTCTATCACTGACACGAGCGGCGGGCAGTTGCCTACTTCGACAGCCTGGCGAGGGCGGCTTGCGCAGCCGTCGTCACACGATGCTCGGGCGCTCCCTCGGCCAGCGTGGCCAGCAGCTGCCGGGCGGCCGGCGTGTCGATGCGTTCGAGCACTTCGATGGCCCGCCAGGTTTGCAGCTGATCGCCAGCGAGCGCGCGAAACTCGATCTTGGGCAGCAGCTCTTCAGCACGACGGCGTGTTTCTGCAGAGGGGTTGCCTGCCAGCACCTTCTTCAAGGCGGGCACCGCCAAGTCGCCAAGCTGATCCAGCCCCTTGAGCGAATCCTGGCGCACGGAGAACTCCTCATCGTCGAGGCCGGTGATGAGCTTGTCGAGCTGTCGGCGGTCGATGGGCGACACGGCCCGCACTTGTTCTTGCAACCGGGCAACGGCCTGCCCGGGCTGAGCCGCCAGGTCATTGATCGCCTGGTAACCGCGCGCGGCGTCGGCATGGCCCAGTTCCGTGAACAGTCGGTCGACTCCATGCTGATCGGCACTTGTCCGGGCCAGGTCCCAGACAAGTGCTGTTGAGTTACTGGAGCCGGATACAAGGCGCTTCCCGTCAGGGGAGAATGCAACCGTGAGCGCCATGCCGCCCTGGCTGCGCAGTACGGCGATCCGGCTGCCCGTGATGGTTTCCCAGATGTGAATGGTGCCATCCTCGTTGGCGGCGGCCAGGCGGCGGCCGTCGCGCGAAAAGGCCAGTGTCTTGACACTCCACTTCTCGATGCGCATGCGGTGAAGCTCCTTGCCGGTGGCACGCACGCTCAACCGCACGCTCAAATCGAAGTGGGCAGTAGCCAGGAGCTCCCCATCGGGCGACAGGGCCACGGCCGTCAACCGTTCCTCGTAGCGATGCGCCAGGCTCAAGACCTGCTTGCGCGTCTTCAGATCGAGCACTTGCAGGGCGAACTTCTCACCGTTGACGGCCAGAAACCTGCCGTCACTCGAAAGTGCCATCGGCAAGCGGGCAGGCTCTTCGGTCTTCAGCATGACGGGCTTATCGGCCCCTGGTTCATGGAGCCACGCTCCCTTGTCGTATTCGAGGCCGGCGACCGCAATCTTGTCGCCGGGCAGGAATGCCAGCGACCACGCGCCAAAGCTGGCACCGACCTTGCGATTCTCGACCAGCTGGCCGGTTGCCCGGTCGTGCAGGGCAATGACCGAGCCGCGGTCCAGGTAGCCTTGCAGTGCCAGCCGCTTGCCGTCGGGAGCGAACATCGGCACGGTATAGGTGTTTCTCCAGGTTTGGACCTGCTTGCCGCCGTCATCCCAGAGCTTGACGCCACCATGACTGGCGGTGGCGATGTGCTGGCCGTCGGGAGCGAACTCGACGTGGCAGACCTCGCTACGATGGCCGTGGGCAGGATGAATCTCCTTGAAAGTGGCCGAGTCCCAGAGGATCACGCTTGGGCCGACGGCGGCGGCCAGTTTCTTGCCGTCGCGCGAATAGCTCACGCACCAGACGGGCGCCTCGACCTCGATCGCCTGGACGACCTTGCGCGTGGGCACGTCGACTACTTCGATTAGATTTTCCCAGTAGGCCGTGGCCAGCTGCTTGCCATCCGGTGCATAGGAAACGCTCCAGACCCCCATCATCGTGAACGCGTTGCGAAGTCCCTTGAACGGCGGAAGTTCCTTGCCCGTAGCCAGGTCCCAGTGGCGGACCGGGCTCAATTCATGTGTTTCGGAATGGGGAAAGGTGTCCCCCACGGAGGCGATCGACTTCCCGTCTGGCGCAAAGGCAACCCCCAGCACGCGCTGCGTGTGGCCGCGCAGGCTGCGGATTTCTTTGCCCGTTGGCACGTCCCACAGGTGGATCAGCTTGTCCTCGGCGCCACTGGCCAGCGTCTTGCCATCGGGCGAAAAGGCCACCGATCGGCACGGGCTGCCAAAACCGTCGGGGGCGATGTCTTGCTTGAGAAGCCGCCGGGGCTGCCCTTTGGAAAGATCCCAGAGCCGAACCTCCCGACGGCCGCCCGAGGCTAGGAATTTGCCATCAGGCGAGAAGGCGACGCACAGGACCTCGTTCTCGTCCCCTTTCAAGGCCCGGAGTTGCTTGCCCGTCGCCACACTCCAGAGGTACACGCCGTCTCCCGAAGCGGTGGCCAGCTGCTTGCCGTCGGGCGAAAAAGCTACGGATTCTACCGAGAGTTCATGGGCGAACACGCGGATCTCTTTGCCCGTGGCGACATCCCAGAGACAGACGCGGTTGTCGCGGCCCGCGCTGGCAATGGTCTTGCCGTCGGGCGCAAAGGCGACGCTCATGACCATTTCGGCATGCCGCAAGCGGACCGTGCCCAGGCGGGCCACGGCCCCTTCAGGCAGCGGATCGCCATGCCGATCGACGACGGGCTCAGCCACTGTCGGCAATGCGGTCCAGCACACGACGATGACACAGAGAAACGTGCGAGGCAGCATGACAACTCCACAGAGATGATGCGGGCGCGAATGCCAGTAGAACACACTTCCTGTGGATTCGTTGGCGGCGTCGTTTCAGCCGCCCCGTGCGCGGATGACCCTGGCGGGCACGCCGGCGGCCACCACGTTCGCGGGCAGCGGTTTCGCGACCACGGCGCCCGCGCCGACAATGGTTCCGGCACCCACGTCGGCCATCACCACGGCCGCGCTGCCGATCCAGGCGCCGGCCCCGATACGGACCAGCTCGCGCTTCATGGGCTGCGCGCGGATGGGCAGGGCGGGATCGTCGCTGGCGTGCGTGTGCCGCCCGCTGGGCACGTGCACGCCGGCCGCCAGCAACACGTCGCGCTCGAGATGGACCAGCCCCAGCTGACAGCGCGGGCCGATGTACACATTCTCGTCGATCCGGGCGGTTGTCTGAGAGAAGACCGTACCAAAGCCGATCACGGCCGATGGATGACAGTGTTCGAGGACGCAGCTCAGAAAGGCCCGCCGCAGGTATTCCCCGGTGAGACCGGGCACCAGCCCGAGCAACTGCGTCGAGCCTTCGAGGGCCCGGTCCTTGCCGACTAACTGAGAGCGCAGCCAGTAGGAAGCCAGCTCGGGCAGCACCGCTGCCAGAGCCAGCCCGCGTGCCACGCTCTTGATCACTTCGCGCATCGCCCGTTCCCGAGTTGCTGATAGATTTCTTCCACCGTCTGCATTCGCGCCGCGAAAGACAGTTTTCGTTCCACCCTTGCGCGGGCAGAGACCGCACGTTCACGGGCAGCCTCACGATCCGCGAGCGCTGTCTCGATGCCAGCCGCCAGCCCGGCCGCAGCGCTGGGGGGCACAATCAGCCCGTGCTCGCCGTCCGCAACCAGCTCACGCGTGCCCCCCACGTCGGTGGCCACCACCGGCGTCTCCATGGCCAAAGCTTCGAGCAGCGAGTTCGAGGTCCCTTCATAATCCGAAGATTGCACGAACAGGTCGAGGGCATGATGCAGCTCGATGACGTCGTCCACCAGACCGAGAAAGGTGCAAGCCTCGCCGAGGCCAAGCTTGCCGGCCTGCGCTTCGAGTGCGGGCCGCAGGCTGCCCGCCCCTGCCAGCAGGAGTCTTGCGTGCACATGCTGCCGCCGGACACGGGCAAAGGCATCGAGCAAGAGGTCGAGGCGTTTCTCGGGCTCCAGGCGGGCAATCGCGCCGATGGCCACGTCGCCTGCGCGCAGCCCGTGGCGAGCGCGCGCGGCGGCCATGCGGGCCGGGTCGCGGCGAAACCGCTCCGCATCGATGCCGTTGAGCACCGTGGCGACCTGCTCCGGCCGCGCGCCGGCCCGCAATAGATCGTCGCGGATGGCCGAGGAGACCGCGATCACGCGCGGCAACCGCACCAGCAGCTTGCGATCCAGCCGATAATAAAGCCGCTCGCGCCAGGTCATGCCGGTCCAGCCATGCGCGGTGGCCAGCGGTGTGATCTGCTGGCGGCGGCCCAGCAGGTAGGCCAGAAAATCGGTCTTGTAGTCATGAGCGTGCACCAGTTCGATCTGCCGTTCCCGCACCAGCCGGCAGAGGGCGGGCCACACGCGCAGATCGAACGAATGCTTCTCGCGAATCTCGACGTAGTCGATGGCGAGCTTGCCCGCGAGCTGATCGATGTTGAAGAGCGGATCGCGGCGATCACGCAGATAGCAGACCGTGATCTGGAAGCGGGCCGGGTCGGTGCGGGCCGCCCCCTGCAAGATGGTTTTTTCCGGCCCGCCGCCCGTGCCGCGGACGCTGCGCAGTTCCAGGATGCGAAGCGGGGCTGTCATCGTTGGACGTGTCTCAGTTCTCGTCGACCATCTCGTAGGTGCCGTCGCGGGCCGCCTTGAGTCGGCCGCGCTTGACCAGTTCGTCCCACACGGCCTGCGGGAAATCGTTAGGGGGCGTGATGGCGACGATCGACGAGCTCTTGCCACCGGTGACCGGGTTGCCGCTGATCTTCGATTCGTCGTCGAGGCGCATGAGCTTCAGCCGCTTCTTGAACGCCTTGAAGGCTCGCTTGAGCTCGTCCTTGGAAGGGCCGTCTTCCGGCCTGGCATCGTCCGACATGGTGTGCTCCGAAAGAAGCTGGTTGGTCGCCCCAATTCTAACCGATGCGGGCGAGGTTGCCCAGCGGTGGGGAGAGTGGTGTGTCCGCGCATCGTGATGAAGGTTACCACAGGCAGCCCACCAGGGGAGACAGGGCCTTGCCAACCACGTAACCGATGGCAGTGCCGATGATCGAGCCGGCGAGGCCGAAACCGAGGCCGCCGCCGAGCACGCCGAGTCGGCCCCAGCGTGCGCCGCCGATGACCGCACCGAAGAGAGTGCCGATCACGCCCCAGCCCAGCGCGATGCCGGAGGCCACTTTTTCGGCCTTCTTGTCGGTCTGCTCGAAGAGGAAGGGTGTGCCCCCCACTTGTAGACCGATGAAGAGGGCAATCACCACCCAGGAAATGACCACGCCGCCCGTGTCCGCGGCGCGGCTCGCGTCGGTCATCGCTTTCTGAATGCGGCGCAGGGCGCGTTCGGCCTCTTCGCCCACATTCGGATCTTCGGTCTGCTCGGCAAGGGCAGGCACCGCCTCGCTGGCAGCCACGCCGAGGGTGCCCAGCATCATGGCGGCGTGCCGCCGCAACGCCAGGTTGTCATCCTGGAGGGCTGCGATCAGGAAGGGCACCGCCGATCCGCCCATCTGCTTGATGCCGCGCGAGGCTTCCACGCGCACCGTGGGCTCGATGTCTCCCAGCGCCTGCACGAGCGCCGCCACCACTGGCTCGGACGGGCTGTGTTCGGCCAGCGCGCGCACGGCGGCAACGCGCTCCTCAGGTTGTTCAGAGGCGAGCTGATCGAGCAGGGGTGACAGGTCGTTGTCAGGCATGGGGTTGCTCCTGCTAGTAGCATGCCCCACGCGGCCGTGGAATGCAACTGCCCGTGCCGCGCTGGTGCTAGCGTTTCTTGGGGCTGACCTCGTTGACCCAGCCGGCCTGCCACTAGCCGCCCAGGGCCTGAACGGGATCAGCCCCCATGCGACGGGCAATACGCAGTTGCCGGCCCGCCGCGGCGCGATTCTTGTCCTTGAATAGGGCAGCCAAGCGGCCTGGAGACACCGGGACGCCGAATGGCTAGGATGACCCCATGTTCGAACAATTCGAACAATACGGTATCTTTGCCCTCGTCCTGGGCGCCTTGCTGCTCGTGATCGGCGCAATTGGCCTGCTGATCGCTTCCTTCCGGGAACGGCTGAGCTGGGGGTTCGCCGTCATGTTGCTGCCCGGGGTGGGGGCCGTTGCGTTTGTCTTTGCTCATTTCCGCAAGTCGGTGCGGCCGCTCCTCGTCATGCTGGCGGGCGGGCTGGTCATCGGCGGCACCTACGGCCTCAACTATTACTTGACTCACTTCGTCGACCTTGGCCCGCGCGAAAAAATGGTCGAGGGGGAGCTGCACATCACCCTCACCGGCTGGGACAAGGATGACTACTCGGTGATCGCCGCCAAGCCCGACGTCGTCGTCTTGCAAATGGCCAACGAGGACGTCACCGACCAGACGCTCGAGCACCTGCGCGGGCTGACCAAGCTTCGCGAACTGGATCTGAACACCTCGCAGGTCAGCGACCAGGGGCTGGTCATCTTGAAGGAGCTGCCCGCCCTGCAAATCCTGAGATTGCGTAAAACCAAGGTCACCGACGACGGCTTCAGCGAAAACCTCGCCGGCAAGGAATCATTGCTCGAGCTCGACGTCCGCGAGACCGAGATCAAATCCAAGACCATGCGCGAGTGGAAAGCGAAGCGCAAGGATGAGCGCAAGTACCTGAAGTAACCCGCGAAGGAGGACTTGCCATGACCTTGCCCATCGTGGAAGACGCCTATGGCGATCCGCGCAATGCCGTCGCCATGTCGCTGGCGTCCGACCTGGCTTATCTGCCCGAAGCGCAAGGGGCCGAGGGCTTCCGCAACGAGCTCGGGCTGGAAGCGAAACTGTTCAGCGTCGGCAACACCCAGGCCTACGTTGCCACCAACGACGATCACATCGTTGTGGCCTTTCGCGGCACCGAGGCGCCCACCAGCATCGAAGGGCTGAAAGACTGGCTGCTCACCGATGCGGTCAATTTGCTGATGGTGCCCGAGGGCCGTCTCGGCACCGATCTGGCCGCGGCCGGCGTCGGCGCGCGGTTCCATCAGGGTTTTGTCAATGCGATTGCCGACATCTGGGAGCCCGTGTACGGGGCCGTCGACGCGGAGATGAAGAAGGCGGAGCGGCCCTTGTGGGTGACGGGACACAGCCTGGGTGGAGCGCTGGCATTGTTCGCGGCCTGGCTGTTCGTGCGCAAGATGATCAACGTGCACCAGGTCTATACGTTCGGCGCGCCGATGATCGGCAACCTGAAAGCCATCGAGGCCTTCGACCGCGAGTTTCCGAACAAGATCTTCCGGTATGTGAACAGCCCGGATCCGGTGCCCCAGCTGCCGCTGATGAGCCTGCTGTCGAACGAATATGGCCACTGCCAGAAGGAAATCGGCGTGGGCGAGACCGTCGCGGCGACAGCTTTCTTCGGCGACCTGGCGGGCAAGGCCGTGGACGGCCTGCTCAATGCCACGCTCATCGACGAGATCTGGGCCAGCCTGCAAGGCCGCATCAGCGCCCACGGCATGGACAACTACCGCCAGCTTGTCGCCAAGCTATTCAAGTAAGCACGACGTGAAAAAAAGGACCGTCCCTCCTCCCACCAGCAAATCGAGGCAGGTGGTCAACGCTCAGCGAGCGCACCACTCACCTTTCGCAAACGCGGGGAGGCAATGCTGGAAGGGCGAGGCTCCTGCCGAGCCCGCAGCGCCAGGCGCATCCCTCGCTTGTGCGTCGGGCTAACGAAATGGGGAGATCGACCGTCCCGGGCGTCGAAGTCCGATCCAGAGTTGCACTGGCATCCGCCGGCTGCTCCTAAAAAGGGGGCCGGAATGCTGCTGTTACACCATGCGGACCTTTCAACAGCCAATAACCCGCAGGGGAGTTGAACCCCTGTTCCGGCACGAAGGGCCGGCGTCCTCCCGACGGACGAACGGGCCAACAGGAAGGGAGAGGTAGAGTCTCGCCTTCAAAGCTCGACCGGTCCCGGCAACCCGGAACCGGCCGTTGAAGGCGAGGTTCCCGGGACTACTGGGACCGGTGCGGGCACATCATGACGAGGATGAATGCCCAGCGGCCCTCACCCGTCATTCCATCCACGATGCTACGCGCACGGTACATATGCTGAATCCTCCGAGTGCGCTGGCCCGGGTCGGGTGTGACGCCGGCCAACGCTGCGAGTGAGCGCAGCCTCCGTTCCGAAGAAGGCACATTCGCTCTGATGAATAGACGCAAGAAACGGGCCGAGGTTCACAAGCAAAGTGGAATGGCAGAGGAGCATCAGCGGCGAATGATCCCCGTGGAGAATAGAATTCCCAGCCCGAATATCGCCACGCCGAGTATCACGTAGAAGACACGTGCCCCATTGCGGCCAAACAACTGCACGAACAACCGGGCACGCCAGTGATTCATGAACCAGTCCCAGTCGCCCAGCGCGCTCACGATCGAGAACAGACCGATGGCACAGAATAGCACCCCGAGCACGGACTCGCTCATGAAGGACCTCTGCTAATGAAAAAGCTACCACTCGTCTTCGTTGATCACACATTCCAGTGTGAATCGAAACGTGATGAGGTAGTGCCTCTTGCCATGCAAGTATGACTCGCAATCATGCCGAGGGTGAAGCATAACACCACAATCTTGCGATCCCTACCTTCGTTGCGAGTGGCGCAGGCGGTACAGCTTTCGCGCACCGGGTTGCTTTCTGCCGGAAAGCATCAGATTTCGGGGCAAGGTTGCCCGCAACCCGGCTTTTCACTGGCAAAGGAGTCCCACATCAAACCCGGGGGATGCCGATACTTGATAACCGAGACAAAGGCAGACCCTCCGATGCAGTGAAAGGAACCGTGCTCATGACCGCAGTGCAGCCGAAACGGCTTGTCATCCTGGGGCTTGGCTTGTTGCTCCTGGGGCTGGCAGCCACGGGCCGGGCCGACCAGGACCGGCGCTCGAGCGCTGTCGCCCATGTCCGCGCCACCGCCAGCAAGATCGCGCCCGACGGCACGCAAACCCTCACCTTCACGCTCACCATCGATCCGGGCTGGCACCTCTATGCCAATCCGGTCCGCAACGAGGACCTGAGCAGCGTGCAAACCACGCTCAGGATGGTCGGCCCGGTCGAGGCACTCAGCATCGCCTATCCGCCCGGCGACGAGGACCAGGATCCCGCCGTGGGCAGCTTCCGCGTCTACGAAAAGGAAACGATGATCCGGGCCACCTTCCGCCGCAGCCGACCCGATGTGCCCGTTGAAGCTCATCTGCGCTTCCAGGCCTGCTCGAAGTCGACCTGCTTGCAGCCCTCGACCGTGATGGTGAAGCTGCCCGCGGTGCCGTGAACCTTGCTGATTGTGACGACGAAATTGACGGGCAGCGTCCGCGGACGCTGCCCGTTTGTCGTAGCCGGGCCGCCCGCGCGGCCGATGAAGCAGACATGGTTCGCTATCTGCAAGTATTCGCCGTTCTGTGGCTCACCCTGGGCGTCCTCGAATCAGCGCAGGCGGGCGAGCAGCCGCATCATCGTTGTCCGCCCGGGCAATACTGCTTCCTGCACGTCTGGACGCCGACGGCGTATCGGGCCTGTGCTTACTGGCATCTGCCCGGTCGGGGCCGCTACGGGCTGGATGTGGCCCCGCGCGTGCCGGCGGGCACGCCGGTGCGTTTTCCCTGCCCCGGCGTGAGTCCTTCCGACTATCCCTATGCCGGGCTGTTCCCTTCGGGGGGCGTGGCCCCGTTTCCTCCGGAAGCTCCCACGCCTGCCGCGCCTTGAACCGCGTGGGTAGGCTGCGCGCGTCGCCGCTGCTACAATCAACTCCACGCCATCTTCGCGGGGAGTGGAGCGATGCAGCCGCTCGTCGGCATCATCATGGGCTCGAAATCGGACTGGGAAACGCTGGCCCATGCTGCGCGCACGCTGGAAGAGCTGGGAGTGCCCCACGAGGTGCGCGTGGTGTCGGCGCATCGGACGCCCGATCTGCTCTTTGAATATGCCAGCCAGGCGGCGGGCCGCGGCCTGCAAGTGATCATCGCGGGCGCGGGCGGGGCGGCTCATCTGCCCGGCATGACTGCGGCCAAGACCCATCTGCCCGTGCTGGGCGTCCCTGTCGAGTCGAAGGCGCTGTCGGGCATGGATTCTCTTCTGTCCATCGTGCAGATGCCGGCGGGGATTCCGGTCGGCACGCTGGCGATTGGCCGGGCCGGGGCCATCAATGCGGCGCTCCTGGCGACCGCGATCCTGGGGACCAGCCGGCCCGACTTGCGGGCGGCCCTCGAACGCTTTCGCGAGCAACAAACCCGCACAGTCCTCGCGCATCCAGATCCACGGGAGGGAGCATGATCGGCGTGCTTGGAGGCGGCCAGCTGGGACGGATGCTGGCCCTGGCCGGTTATCCGCTGGGACAGAACTTTCGCTTCTTCGAACCTGCCGCCGACTCGTGTGTGGAGTCGCTGGCGGAGGTCTGCCACGAAGAGTATCACGATGAGACGGCGCTGGCCCGCTTTGCCGAAGGGCTGGAACTCGTCACGTACGAATTCGAGAGCGTGCCGGTTCAGGCGGCTCGATTTCTGGCGGAGCGTGTGCCCGTCTATCCGCCGCCGGAGGCGTTGGAGGCAGCCCAGGATCGCCTGCATGAGAAACGCAAGTTCCGCGCACTCGGCGTTCCCTGCGCCGGTTTCGCGCCAGTCGATTCTCTGGAACAGTTGCAACGGGCCGCTGCCGAGCTTGGCTTGCCCGCCGTGCTCAAGACGCGCCGGCTTGGCTACGATGGCAAGGGGCAAACCGTCCTGCGCGAGAGCGAGGACTTGCTGCCCGCCTGGCGGCAGCTGGGGAACGTCCCGCTGATCCTCGAGTCTTTCGTGCCCTTCGAACGCGAGGTCTCCATCCTGGCCGTGCGGAGCCGCGACGGCGACACGGCCTTTTATCCCCTCGTCGAGAACGTGCATCGCGACGGGATTCTGAGGCAATCGCGCGTGCTCGATCCCGCGGGCCGCTTGCAAGAGCAAGCCGAAGAATACGCGGGCAAGCTCCTCGAGGATCTCGACTATGTCGGCTTGCTGGCCATCGAGTTCTTCGTCGAAAAAAGGAGTCAGGGACCGTTCTTGCTGGCCAACGAAATGGCCCCGCGCGTGCACAACTCGGGCCACTGGAGCATCGAAGGGGCCGAGACCAGTCAATTCGAGAATCATTTGCGGGCCATCCTTGGCCTGCCCCTCGGCTCGACCCGGCGGCGCGGGCCGGTGGCCCTGCTCAACCTCATCGGCCAGCTGCCGGAAATGGCGACGCTGCTGGCGCAGCCCGGCGTGCACTTGCATCTTTATGGCAAACTGCCCAGGCCGGGCCGCAAGGTCGGCCACGTCACCTTGCTCGCCGACAGCGAGGCCGAGCTCGACCAGCGTCTGCAACTAGCCCTGACCGAGATCCCCGACAGCGCACGCGAGCTCAGCACAACGGGCTGAGTCCCTTCCCACGACAAGGAGGTATCGTGACTCGATTCGCATTGATCATTGCCCTGCTGGCGGCGGGCTGCTCGGGCCAGCAAGAACCGCGGCCCATCCAGCTCGGGCATCCGGCCCCCTTGACCGGCCCGGACCAGGTGCGCGGGCTGGAAGAAAAGCAGGGCATTGCCCTCGCGGTCGAGGACGTGAATGCCGCCGAAGGGCAAGTCCTCAACCGCCCGTTGCAAGTGATCCACGCCAACACCGGTTCGACGACCACGGGCACCGGCGCTGTCGTCGTGCGGTTGATCCAGGTCAACAAGGTGTCGGCCCTTCTGGGCGGGCAAGATGTGGCTGCCCTCGACAACCTGGGTTCGCTGTCGCAATCGTCGCCCGTGCCGTTCGTGCTGGCCAGTGGCGGCGCGGGCCGACCCACGGGCAAGCGTGTCTTCTTCACCGGACTGCCCGAGTCACGCCGCGGCACAGTGCTTGGTCAGTTCGCCGCCGCTGAGCTGAAGCTGAAGGACGTGGCGATCCTGAGCGATGGTCAGGCGGCCCGCTTCGAGCTGATCGAGGCGTTTGCCCGGGCACTGTCGGCCGACAAGCTGGCGGGCCGCTGGAGCTACGCGGCACCCGACAAGGTTGGCCCGGTCGTCAAGGAACTGCTCGAGCGCAAGCCGAAGGCCGTACTCTTCGCAGGGCCAAGCACGGATTGCCTGGAAGCGATCCGCGCCGGGCTGGGGTCCATCCCTGTTCTCTACGCGGGAGCAGAAGGAAGCCTGTCATCCCTCCAGAGCACGCCGGTGGAGACGCCTCTCTACCTGGTGACGGCGTTCGTGGCCGAGGCACAGGAGAAAGCAGTGCAGGAGTTTGTGGCCCGCTATCAGAAGCAGTTCGGGCTGGCCCCCGGCGTGCATGCCGCGCTCGCCTACGATGACACGCGCCTGCTGGCCGCGGCCATCAAGCAGGCCGAAACACTGGAAACCGAGAAGGTGGTGGAAGCACTTCACGAGCTGACTTTCACGGCGCTCACCGGTGAGTGCAAGTTCGCCAAGGAGAAGGTGCTGGCCCGGCCGGCCTACGTCGTGAAGCTGATCAAGGGCAAGGTCGAGGTCAGCAAGAAGTACGAGTAACGGTACCTGCTTTGCCTTTGAGCTCCAAGCTTGCCCGCGCGCCCGAGGCGCGTTAGAGTCAAGCTGAGCCCGCTTCTTATCCCGGAGGCAGCCATGGCTGTGATCGCTCCGCCGCGCAAACCCCCGTTCATCGCTCTTGACGACGGCGACGGCATGCGGCGTATCCAGCAAGGGCTGTTTCTGCTGGGCTGGACCGCGGCCACCGTCTTTCTCAATGCTTGGCTCTTCACGGTCGATCTGGCCGCCGGGATCCTCGGGTTGGTCGTCGCCAAGCACGTGCTGGTGGCCGTGCTCGTGAAAGGGCTCGGTATCGACGAGAATCGCGCGGCGAGTTCAGGGCCCGCTCCCGTCCCATTGCCCATGTCCTGCCCGCGCGACGCGGACGAATCATAACGCTACAGTGACCTCAGCGCGCGCTACCAGGCGAACGGGGGCCTATTACTGGCCCCGCGCGTCGCGATATGTAGACTGACCCGAATCGAAATCACACGCATCCTTCGGAGGAGATCTCGTGTTGGCAATCGTGCGAGCCTTGCTGGTGGCGTTGGTGATCTCCGTGGCGGCGGCCGATGCCCCGGCGCGTGG
>JBFWSD010000028.1:0-15464 GCA_050248575.1 Gemmataceae bacterium | reverse complement strand
ACCCGAGGAAGTGCGATGGCCAAGATGAAAGCCAGACCGAAGACTGCCCGGGGCAAGCGCGGGGCAGCGAGTCTCGATTCGTGGCTCAAGGGGCGGCGCTTTGCCCTCTCGGGCCGGCTGCCCTGGAAAGGGCGCATCCTCGACTGGATCGAACGCGATGGCGGGCAACTGCTCGACGCGGTCAAGCCGGAGCTCGACTACCTCATCGTCGAAAGCAAGACCAAGCCGACCGCACCGCAGAAGAAGGCGGCCCAGCTCAACCAGCAAGGCGCCCGCATCGAGATCATCGACGAGAACGACTTCTGGAGGCTGATGAGCCCGAGCCGCGCACAGGCGCTCGCCATGCTCACGGGCGGCAAGAATGGGCACGAACGCTGGCGGGCCCTGCCGCCACGCCACCTGGTCCGCGATCATCTCGTGTTGCCCGATCTCAGCAAGGCCGATCTGCGGGGCTGCAACTTGCAAGGCTTCGATTTCCAGGAACTGTGTCTGGATCATGCCGACCTGCGCGGTGCGAACCTGCGCGACTCTTGCAACTTGCAGGTTACGGGTGCTCAGCTGGGTGCTGCCTGCCTGGCCGGGGCCAACCTGGCTGACTTGATTGCGTGTAGCCTGGCCTATGCGGATCTCCGCGGAGCCCGCGTGGTCATGGGGGGCAAGCTGGATGGCAGCGACTTCACTGCCGCCAAGCTCGATGGTTTTTCCGCCCGCGGCAGTGCCACCGGTACTGTCTTTCGCGCGGCCAGGCTGGTAGGTGCATCCTTCTACAACGGCAAGTTCAGCGCTGCTCAGTTTGCCCGGGCCAATCTCACCGGCGCCGAGCTCAACGACTGCAACTTCGACAACGCGGATTTTTCCGGCACGAACCTGTCCGGCGTGCAGGCAACCCGCGCGAGTTTTCGGCAAGCCGAGCTGGGCAAGGCGATCCTGCGCCAGGCCAACCTGGGCGGCGCCGCTTTCACCGATGCCAGGCTCGCTGGCGCCGACTTCACGGGCGCCAAGGTCTTCGCTGCCAGTTTCGAGGGTGTGGATACGTCGACGGCCCGGGGACTCGCCGAATGCTTGCAGGATGTAGCCCGGCCAGCCGGCCCCTGTGTCCTGGAGCTTGACGCCGTTGCCCGGCACTGCGAATCGCTCCAGCTCGAGATCAACTTGCAACGTGCCCGGCAGCCTCTTGTGCGGCTCGAGATTCGTAGTTCCAGCAGATCGGTCAACGCGCGCTGTGCAGACGACGCCGGGCTGTCCCCCCGCTGTCAGTCCAAGACCGTCGCCGACGCCTTCCGCGAGTTCGCTCATCTATTCCGCCCGGGCAAGCCGCTGCTCGAAACCGCCGAGATTCAGGCCAGCAAGTCGCCCTTCAAGAAAGAAGAGCTCCGCGCCAAGGTGCTGGCCGCCTGGTGCGAAGCGTTCGGGCAGCAAGTACCCAGCGCGGCCGATCGTGCTTCCAGCCAGGACGAGGCCCGTGAATCATTCCTGTCACTCCTGCGCCAGGGGAATGAGGGCGTCAGGAAATGGAATGACCGTGCGGGCGAACTGGCCCAGGCGGGCCACTTCCGCGCAGCGGACCTCGCCGGCCTCGACTTGACCTGCCTCGACCTCAACGGGCTCGATTTCAGCGGCGCGAACTTCGCGAATGCCGATCTCAGCAAGGCCAGGTGTACGCACGGTCGGCCGGCGATCTTCAACGGTGCGTGTTTTCGCGCGGCCCGGCTCGATCAGGCGTCGCTCTATAACAAGATCGATGCCACAGATGCCGATTTCCAAGGTGCCAGCCTCGCTGGTGCGAGCCTGGGCCGTGCCCTCCTCGTGCGGGCCAACTTCCAGAACGCCGACCTCACCGGGGCCAATCTCGACATCACCGACCTGCGCGGCGCCAATTTGACAGCGGCCACGCTCGTGCAGACCTCGTTCACCCAGGCCCGATTCGACGAGCATACGCGCTTCCCCAAGGGCTTTCGCATCCCGCTCGACATGAAATGGGTCGGCAGCGGCAAACGCCCCAACATCCCCCGCAAACCGAAGAAGGCCATCGATTTCGACACCTTCATGGATCGCTTGCGTAAAGCGCTCGACGTGGGCAAGATCAGCAACGCGCTATCGATGCTCAAGGCCCAGCGCTTTCAGCTCTTTTCCGAGCTCAAGGAAGACTCCGTGGTGGGCGTCGTCCGCAGCCAGTCGAGCAGGGAGCGCGTCTATGCCTGCCGGCTGGGCAGCGACGGCACCTTCTCATGTGGCACGCAGAACTTGCGGCCCTGCGGCGGGCTGGGCGGCGCGCTTTGCAAGCATCTGCTGGTCTTGATCATCGGCCTGGCCCGCGCGGGCCAGCTCGAGCCCACCCACGCCGACCTGTGGGTCAGTGCCAGCCTTTCCTGTCAGCCCAGCTTCGATAAGGACGCGATGAGCGAGACCTTCCTCCGCTACAAGGGGGCCGAGGCGGGCGAGGTCGACTGGCGGCCCACCGAGACCATCCCCGAGGATTACTACGCCCTGTGAACAAGGACATGATCATGCCCAAGGCGAAGAAGAAGCCTGCAACTCGGCAGAAGAGCTGGAAGCCGCCCTTCTTTGCGGGCCGGCAGGTGGCCCTCGCCGGCAAGTCGTTCTGGTGGAACGAAGAGTTCGCGGCCATGGTCTGCGCCGAGGGGGGCACTTTTGCCGATTCGGTCAGCGACGCGGTTCATGTGCTCGTTGTAGGGCAGCTCAACTACAAGAAGCCGACGCGCGAAGAAAAGAAAGCCGAGCAGCTCAATCGGGCAGGCGCCTCGATCCGCATCGTCAGCGAGCACGTACTTCGCGAAGAGATGATGCCGGACGCGGAGCAGGTGCAGGCCCTCCTTGGCATGGGCAGCAAAGGCGCGGCGATCTTCAAGGAACTGCAAGCTGCCGGGCAGGTGAAGGATCCCTTGAAGCTCAAGAAGTTTCAAGGCCGCGGCCTGAACCTGTCGGGGCTAGACTTGACGGCCCTTCGTTTCGATCAGGCCGATCTGCGCGGCGCCAAGCTCGACAAGGCGCGGCTGGCCTACCTCTATCAGGCCCGCCTGGAAGGGGCCGACCTGCGCGGTGCACTGGTTCGCGACGCTAACCAATGCAACCTGAGCAAGGCGAGGCTGGAAGGGGCCGCCCTCGCAAACCTGGAAGACTGCAATCTCGATGGGACCAACCTCACCGGCGCGGCCACAGAAGGAACGGATCGTGTCAGCCTCACCCGTTGTTCTCTGAAGAATGCCGACCTGCGCAAGCTCCAGCGCTATCGCATCATGTTGCAGGACTGCAACCTGAGCGGCGCCCAGCTGTCGGGCAGCAAGACCAACAACTTCGAAGCGCCGGGCAGCATTTTCACCCGGGCCAAGCTCGACGGCACCCAGCTGTTCGAAGCCAAGCTCAACGACGCCGATCTGTCGGGGGCCAGCCTCAAAGGCGCTTGCCTGGCCCGGGCCGATCTCACCAGGGCGCGCCTCCCTCGTGCCAATCTGCGCGGCGCCGACCTCACTCACGCCAACTTGTCGTGCTGCGACCTCAGCGGCGCCGATTTGCGCGACGCTTGCCTGGCCGGCGCCAACCTCGAGGACGCCATCGTCGCGGGCGCGAACTTTCGCGGGGCCTACCTGTGCGGTGCAAAACTCGACAAGGTGGATGTCGTTTCTGCCAAGGGGTTGGCTGCAGACCTGGTCGATTCCCTCGGCGAGGCGGGCCCTTGCGTCGATGCACTGGACAAGGCGATGCGCAAGGACGACTGGCTCGACATGTCTGCCCGCATCGAGGTGCCGGGCCGCACGGTCACCATCGAAATATGCCGCTACGGCCCGCAACAGGGCAGAATGTGCTCCAAGGTCGACGCTACCTGGCAACATACCGAATATCCGCAGTTCCCCTTTCCTCAGGCGGTGCGGCAAGTCACCGAGATCTGGACGCGCGGCCGCCTGCGCATCGAGTCAATCTCCGCTGGCACTCACAAGAAGAAGATCCCCCAGGAACGGCTCGACGAGCTGGTCCGGGCCGCCTGGTGCGAACTCTTTGGCTGCGCCGCCCCCACCGACAGCGACCTGGAGAATCAGCACGAAGCCTTGCGGCAAGAAATGCTCGCCGAGCTGCGCGGCGGCGAAGAGGGAGTTTCGGCCTGGAACCGCCGGCCCGACACACAGTATGCTGTGCTCAACGATCTGGCCCTCGACCTGTCGAAAGCCGAACTGCGTTACGTCCGGCTGGAGAAGATGCGCGTGCCTGGGGCCAGGTTTACGGGCGCGAATCTCGCCCAGGCGTGGCTTGGTAACAGCGACTTTTCGCGAGCCGATTTTCGCAAGGCCAACCTCTTCGACACGCTCTTGCACTGGGCCACCTTCCAGGCTGCCTGCTTCGACGACTCCAAGACCAGCTTGCAATGCTCCGACTGCCGCCAGGCCACGTTCAAGAACGCCGACCTGACAGGCGCCAAACTTGAAGAGGCCGACCTGTGCGGCGCCGACCTCAGCGGCGCCCGCCTCGGCGACGTTCTCTGGAAAAAAGCCAGGTTCGATGAGCACACGCACTTTCCGTCGGGCTTCGTGCCCTCGCTGGAAATGCGCTGGCAGGGCCAGGGGCCGCATCCCGGCCTGCCCGCCGTCGCCGGCAGCAAGATCGATCTCGATTCGCTCCTCCTGCGTCTCAAAACCAGCACCGAGCCGGGCCGTCTGGCCAACGCACTCAAGATGCTCAGATCGGATCGCTTCCAGCTCTTCGTCGAACTCAATGACTCTTCCCTGATCGGGGTCGTCAAGAGCCAGACCGACAAGAACTTGGTCTATTCGTGTCGGCTGGCCAATGACGGCACATTCTCGTGCGGCACGCAGAACTTGCGGCCCTGCGGCGGGCTGGGCGGCTTACTTTGCAAGCATTTGCTCGTATTGATCGTCGGCCTGGCCCGCGCGGGCCAGTTCGACCCCGCCAAGGCCGACGCCTGGGTTCAAGCCAGCCGCGTCAAGAAGCCCTCGCTCGACAAAGATGCCATGAGCGAGACCTTCCTCCGCTACAAGGGGGCCGAGGCGGGCGAGGTCGACTGGAGGCCCACCGAGACCATCCCCGAGGACTACTACGCCCTTTAGGAGTACCGGTTGCAAGACATCGACGAGATCGTGCACACCATCGACAGGCTGCAGGCCGAGCTCGACGACCTGGCCATCCGCGGGCTACGCACGGCGGGCACGAGTCATCTGTCCGGCCTGGCCATGTTGCGGCAAGAGTTCGAGCGCATCGGCGCCGGGCACCTGGCCGAGCGGATCGCCGCGGTGGTGCAAGCCATCCAGAACGACGAGCGCAGCGCGGCGGCGGCCCTCGTGCGGGCCCAGGCCAGCTTGCGCGTCTTCGAACGCATCCTCTCGCTGGAAGTGGCCGGCGCCCTGCTTGACAACCTGGCAGGAGCCGTTGAAGAAGACGACGAAGATGAGGACGACCCATGAAGCTGGCCGATGCCGATCGCAAGAAGCTGCCTGCCCTCCTCGACCAGCTGGCCGGGGCGGTCGAGGATCTCTTGCTCACCGGGCTGACCACCGCGTCGGATGCGACGCGGCAAACGCTGCAGGTCGCGTTTCAGGAAGCTTCGCGCATGCGGCTCTTGCGGCTCAGCTCCACCTTGCGCGTGGCCAACGAAGAGCTGGGCCGCTTCACGCGCAACCAGGCCGACTTCTCGCGCCGCCGCCTCTGCTTCTTTCTGGGCCGCGCCTGGCTGCTCAGCCGCGGGCTGGCCAAGGCGCTGGGCGAAAAGGACGAAGAGGCCTCCGATCGCCTGCTGTGGCTGCCGGCCAGCCAGCCCGTCGAACGGATCGACGTGGTCACGCTGGGAGTGGCCAAGAAGGTGTCGGCGGGGGCGTTCGCGGCCTTCGAATTTCGCCTGCGCGTCGTCGCCGCCGCGGGGCAGCTCGAGCAAGGGCAACGCCTCACCTGGTCGTGCGTCTTTCCGCTCAAGCCGGGCCAAGAAGTGCCCGCCGAGGCCTTTCTGCACCTGCCGCAGAAGCAGAAGTTCAAGTCGAGCATCTTCCTCGACAGGAAGGTGCTGACCATCGAGAAGGCGGCGGTGGCCCTCGATGGCTCCGGGAATGGCCGCATCAGCTTGCTCGAGGAGAGCACGGTGGCCGCGGGCGACGCGGTGGCAGACTGGCAGGCCTTGCTCGGCTGGGATGTGGCGGCCGCGCGGGAACGGATCGGGCAGCAGCGGCCCGGCCCGCTCGACCTGGAAGTGGAACTGCAGGAAGAGATCGTGCTCGAGGGCTGGTCCATCGACAAGCCCGCCGAACGTGCCGACGAGCAGCAACTCGTCTATCCGATCGTGCAAGGGGAAACGGCCTTCGAAGCGCGGGTGTCGTCGAGTGCCGAGGGCAAGGCCGCCCGCAAGCGGCTCGACGAGCTGGTCAAGAAGAAGAAACGTCCGCCTCTCTTTGCCCTGATGCATTACGAGCGTTGCCGCCTGGTGCTGCAGCCCCTGACGGTCTTCGGCAAGGAGGGCCCGGAGTATCTACCCCTCTCCGACGAGGCGATCGACAAGAAGGCTCTGCTGCAAACGATGAAGTTCACGTAGACCCAGTATCTGACCGAATTCACTCTGCGGAAGCCTGGCTCACTTCCGGGAATTCGCGCAGTTCTTGAAGCGTCAAGGGTCGGGCCGGCCCGAGACCGTACGTCGAACGCACGATTCCCTGGCTGTCACCAATGAGATTGAGTTGATAGCGTGCGTAATGATGGACGTCATCCGCAGTCAATCCTGAAGTAACAAAGTATCGCTCAATGTGCTCGCCGATCAGTTGTTGTGCCGCCTTGATGGTCATGCCGGGCTGAATGATTTGCAAGCAGACAAGCAAGCGTCCCTTGCTTCGCGCCTGAATTGGCGTCTCGCTCACAATAGATGCCGCCAGTCGCTTGTCGTGCGGGGTGGCCCAAAGCGCTGCGCTGGCCAGCATTCCCGTGAGAACCACGTTGACCATCGCTGCCCCCCATCCATCACTCGGTCGAGTTGGCCTGCACAATAAGCTTGGCCTCACCGGTTTCGGGACCGCTGTCGATCGTCAGATAAACAGAGGCAGTCTTGGGACCGCGGAAGTATCGGCAATTGAGTTTGATCGCTATCTTGCTCTGCTCGCCGGGCAGCAGCACCTTTTTCTGGATGCTGGCTGTGATGCAACTCCCGGCCGAACTCCGGACGCTGCTGATGTGAAGCGGTACCTTGTCAGTGTTCGCAATGGTGAAGCTGTGGCTGACCGTCTGGCCAAATGAAACCTGGCCGAAATCGTGACGGGTGCCGTCGGGAAAAAACCTCTGTTCACCGGACATGGCTCGACCTAGAACAAGCGCTGTCACGAGGGCGAACATCATTCATTTTCCTTCACTTCGATCTTGTCGATGACGGCGGTGACGCCATCGGTGGCTTCGGCGATCTCGACGGCGCGGCGGCGCTGCTCGTCCGAGGTGACGGTGCCGGTCAGCTCGATCTGGTTCTCGGCGGCCTGCACGTTCACGAAGGCGTCCTTCATCAGCTTGTCCCAGCGAATCCGCACGGCCACGCGGCGGTCGACGGGGGCGTCGTCGAGTTGCCCGCTCACGCTGGCCAGGCGAGCCCGGACCCGGTCGGGCGAACCGCCCGTCAGTTCCTCGAGACGCCGCGCAGTGACGCGGCCCACCTCGGCCAGCCGCTGCGTGTCTTGATCGTTGCAGCCCAGAAACAGGATCGACGCCAACGGGGCCAGCTTGCGCAACTTTCTCATTCTTGCTCCCTTGATGACCACAGTTCCAAGCCGCCGCTACTGCGCTACATGTTTGTCACATCACTCGCGCAGGGATCGAACCACAGAGGCTCAGAGGGCACAGAGGAAAGAACTCAGAGAGAGCCCGCAAGCGAAGAGTCGTTCACCAAACCTCATAACAGGAAAGCGGATGCCAATCTCTCCAGGTTTGCTCTCCTGGAATAGTTCTCTGTGCTCTCTGTACCTCTGTGGTTCGTTAACTTCGCGCTGTTCTATTTGTTGACAGTCTCCATCGCACCGCTTCGTCTCTAGTCTCGACGAAGCTCGGATACTCCTGCCTCTTTTTCTTGCGATTTTCTCCGAGTCTTCTCTGGCCTCGGTGTCGCTGTGGTTACGATCCGGGCGGGTTATGCCCGGGGCGCGGCTTGCCATCAAGGGCAATCAGGATCGCTCATAGTGGTTGCCCGGCAGGCGGCGGATCAGGCGGCGCATTTCCAGCACCATCAGTTCACCCGTGAGCACATGCACGGGCAGCCCAAGTTGCCGGGCCAGTTCGTCCACGTGACGCGCTTGTTCGGCCAGGCTTGCCCAGATGGCCCGCTGATTGTCGTTGAGGTCCGCGGGCAACGGCCGGGCCACCGGCGCGGCCGACTGGGCTGCGGCAATTCCTTCCAGCTCTTCCAGCACATCCTCGGCATGGCGGACAAGGATCGCGCCCTGGCGGATCAAGCGATTTGTCCCCGCGCTGGCCGCGCTGTCGACCGGGCCGGGCAGGGCAAACGCGGGGCGGCCCTGCTCTGCCGCGTGCCGCGCCGTGATGAGCGCGCCGCTCTTGTCGGCTGCCTCCACGATGATCACACCCAGACTGAGAGCGCTGATCAGCCGATTGCGGGCCGGGAACATGCCCGCCAGGGGCTGCATGCTCATGCCCGATTCGGTGAGCAGGGCGCCGCGCGTTTCCACTTCGCGGGCCAGCTCGTCGTGCTCGGGTGGATAGATTTTGGCCAGTCCGCCGGCCAGGACGGCGATGGTGCGGCCTCCCGCCGCGAGCGCACCGCGATGGGCCACGCCATCGATGCCGCGCGCCAGCCCGCTGATGATCGTGTAGCCCCTCTGGGCCAGCCCGGTCGCGAGCCGCTCGGCCTGTCGCTTGCCGTAGGAGGTGCAATGCCGCGAGCCGACAATGGCCACGGCCTTCGCGTCTTCGGGGCGAAGCTCGCCGCGCACGTAGAGGAGCGGCGGTGCATCGCCGAGTTCCTGAAGCGCGGCGGGATAGCCGGACTGCCCGAGCGCCAGCAGCTTCACCTGGTGTTTGGAGATCAGGTCGAGCTCTTGCGAGACATTGAGCTTGCGGATGGCCTCGACCATGTCGCGGGCCAGCTTGTCGCCGATGTGCGGCACGCGGGCCAGTTCTTGCGGACTGGCCTGCAATACCGCCGTGGCCGAACCGAACTCTTGCAAGAGGGCCGCGGTCAAGCGCGGCCCGATGCCGGGGACCAGCCCCAGCGCCACCAGGTCGCGCAGCTCGCTGATCGTGGGTTCGGGCATTTCTCACCTGGGCGAGCCTCTTTCGTCTACGGTCTTGTTCAGCGTGCCCCGGCCAGGGCCGGTTTGCCCTCGCGGACTGCCTCGATCAAGGTACGCATGAAGGCGGGCAGGTCGTCGGGCTTGCGGCTGGTGATGATGTTGCCATCGCGCATCACCTCGGCGTCGACGTACTTGCCGCCCGCATTGATCACGTCGTCCTTGATGGCGAAGAAGCAAGTGGCCTTCTTGCCCTTGAGGGCCTGCGTGGAACAGAGCATCCACGGGCCGTGGCAGATGGCCGCTACCGGCTTGCCCTGCTCGGCCATCGCGCTGACCAGCTTGATCATCGGTTCACAGCGGCGCATGTGGTCCGGCGCGTAGCCGCCAGGGATGACCAGCAAGTCGAAGTCGTCGGCCTTCACGTCGCGGGCGGCCTTGTCGCTCTTGCAGGGATAACCGAGCTTGCTGGGGTAGTTCTGCCCGGCCTCCGGGCCGATCAGCGTGACCTGGCAGCCCGCCTCGCGCAGTCGATACACGGGATACCACACTTCCATTTCCTGATAGATCTGCTCCACGAGGACGGCGGCGCGCTTGCCTTGCAGTTCCATGGTCGGCTCCTTTCAAGCGAATGCAACGTAGCGGACGATGGCTACGGTCACTATATACACCACGGAACGAGGGGCAAAACCTCGGCCAGAGCAGTTCGATCTCCAATGCCATGAGTGGCGCGCGGGGGGGCCCTCTGGCCCAGTGCGGTCGCGCGTTGACCAGTTCGATAACTCCGCGCAATGTGGGCGCAGCGAGTGCGCGGCTGCCAGCTCACGGAGTATCAACCGGGTTGCCACGAACGGCGCATCAACGTCGATCGCCA
Organism: Gemmataceae bacterium; assembly: GCA_050248575.1. Lineage (GTDB taxonomy): Bacteria > Planctomycetota > Planctomycetia > Gemmatales > Gemmataceae > JBFWSD01. Next base: position 5,360 of record JBFWSD010000028.1, on the reverse strand, counting down.
GGATGCGTGTAGAACGGGGGCTGCGCCAGCGAAGCGTTTTTCACCTGCTGCCGCGCCGGCGGGCGGGACGCGTTCGACGTCCCGTGAAAGATGGGGCCCGACAAAATCGTCCACAAAGCAATGGCCGCACACCAGCGGAATTCCATGAGGTTACTCGGGGTTTGCGGTTGAGGCTTCGGCTCGCCGGAGAGCAAGCCGCCCTGGCGGGGACAGGGTAGCGCTGCTTCTTCATCGAACCGCGTCACCAGTTGACATGAGCCAATTCGAGCAAACTCCGCGCCAGGGCGGGCCGACTGTGACGATCTTGACGGGTCGCTGGCTGGAGCGCGTTGCGCAGCATTGTTCCCGCTGCGCCCGGCGGTCTGATTCTTCGCGTTGACGCCCGGCCCGGCCCCAACCTATCATGACTCCATTCCGTTCCAGAAAGGGAACTCATGCACGGGCTCGAAGCATTCCCCGAGATCATCAAGACCAGCGAGGCGCTCGCGCCCTATGTGAACTTCAAGATCGGCGGGCCGGTCGAAGTACTGGTGCAGCCACGCAGCCGCGAGGAGCTGTCGGCGGTCGTCAAGCATTGCTTCAAGAACAACGTGCCCCTCCGCGTGCTGGGTGGGGGCTGCAACGTCCTCGTCCGCGACGAAGGCGTGAAAGGGGCCGTCCTCCGCCTGAGCGCCCCCGCCTTCACCACCATCGACGTGCAGGGCCAGCGTGTGAAGGCCGGCGCCGGTGCACCGCTGTCGGTGCTCATCTCGCAGGCAGCGCGTAACTCGCTGGGGGGCCTCGAGGCCCTCGTCGGCATTCAAGGCACCATTGGCGGCGCCGTCCATTGCAACGCGGGAGACCGCTCGGGCGAGATCGGCCACTTCACCTTGCGCGTCGAGGTCATGGATCGCCACGGCCTCATCCAGGTCCGCGAGCGCGACGAGCTGCGCTTCGCGGTCGGCACCAGCAACATCGACGATCCGGTGCTCCTGTCGGCCGAGTTTGAACTGGAGAAGGACGATGCCGACGCGATCGTGAAGCGGATGCGGCGTGCCTGGATCCAGCGCAAGGCGCGGCAGCCCCTCACGTTCCAGGCGGCGGCGCGGATCTTCAAGAACCCGCGCGGCCTGGCGGCAGGTGCTCTCATCGAACAGGCCGGGCTGGCGAAGATGCGCGTCGGCGGCGCCGAGATCAGCGATCGCGATCCCAACTTCATTGTCGCCCACCCCGAAGCCACGGCCCGCGACGTGCTCCGCCTCATCGACGTGGTCAAGTCCCGCGTCCTCGAACGCTTCAACGTGGAACTCGAACTGGAGATTGCAGTCTGGTGAGTGGTGAGTGATAAGTGGTGAGTGGTGAGTGTGGTGAACGCGGAGCGTTCACGTGGCGAGCCCGGAGCGTTAGCGACGGGAGCACAGCCCGCGGCTCATGTACCATCGAGCAGGACACGACCGCATCCTTGCCGCGAAGCAAGAGCACCACTCTCTAAACCGGCACCACTCAAAACCCAGGCCAGGGAGGGCCAAACCATGTCTTCGTCTTCCACGCTTCCATCCAAACGCGGCGGCTGGCTGGGCACGTTGATCCTGGTGATCTTCTTGCTGGGCGGCCTGGGTGCGGGCATCGCCGCCGTGACGATCCACACGCGCAACTGGGCTCGGCAACAGGAGGCGAAGATATCGCTGGAAGCGATCGATTGCCCTGTGCCCCCTGGCCTCGGGCACGATGACTTCATCGTCGAAGTCCAATATCTTTCCGGGCTGCCCGAGCAGGTTGACCTGCACGACGAAGCGCTCGGTCGCACGCTGGCCGACAGCTTCGCCAAGCATCCGTGGGTGGAGCGCGTCGAGCGCGTGCGCGTCAGTCCGGAGCGGAAGGTACACGTGGAACTGACCTTTCGCGTGCCGGTGCTAGCCGTGCCGCACGCGGGCCGACTTCGTGCCGTCGATCGCCTTGGCGTGTTGTTGCCCGCCCAGGCCAAGACGGCCAGCTTGCCCGTTTACAGGGGTGTGGCTGCCACGCCGGGCGAAGCGGGCAAACCGTGGCCCGATGACGGCGTGCTGGCCGCGGCCCGCGCGGCGGCTTCCGCTCCGTGAGTGATGAACGATCCGCGCCCCTCTGCACCTCGCTCTGCGTGGGAACGCGAGACGCGACGCTCCGCGTCGCGAGGACGGACTGTGAATTGAGGTCTCCCATCAGTATCGCCGCGAAGCGGCAAAACGTGGGAACGAGGCGCTGGACGAATCGCGGGCTGTCCTCCCGTCGCTAACGCTCCAGGCTCGCCCAGTGAACGCTTCGCGTTCACCACTACCACTGACCACTCACCCCTCACGCCTCACCCTCACCACTGACCACGGACCCCTCACCCCTCACGCCTCACCACTGACCACGGACCCCTCACGACTCACCACTCACAAACTGAAAGATTCTTGATGCCGCTTCGTCTTCTCGGTGACTCTTCTTGGTTGAAGGGAGGGAAGTGAAGGCATGCCGGAACAACTCGTCACGCGCGTGGTCCACGATCTCTTGCACCTGGCCCAGGTTGGGGGCGCGGGCGAAGTCAGCGACCGCACGCTGCTCGATCGTTTCGGGCACGAGTGCGACCAGGCTGCCTTTGAACTGCTGGTGCGTCGACATGCCGGCATGGTGCTGGCAGCGTGCCGACAGGTTTTGCATCACGAGCAAGATGCCGAGGATGCGTTTCAGGCGACATTCCTGGTGCTGGCCCGAAAAGGGCCAACGGGCCTGCGCGGCGATTCCGCGGCGGGCTGGCTGTTTCGCGTGGCACGGCGGACCGCGGGCCGACTCAAGAAACAGCGGCCAGCGACTCAGCCTCTCGACGAGGTCGCGGCGGGCGAGTCAGCCGGCGACCGAGAATTGCGTGAGGTCCTCGAGGAAGAGCTGCTGAGTCTGCCCGAGCATTATCGAATCCCGCTCTTGTTGTGCGGGATCGAGGGCTGCTCGCGGCAAGAGGCGGCCCGCCGGCTTGGTTGCCCGGCCGGGACTCTGAAGATTCGGCTGGAACGCGGCCGCGCCTTGCTGCGCGCGCGGCTGGTGCGACGCGGGCTGTCCGCGACCGCGCTGGCTTCCTTCCTGGCTAGCCCGGTAGAGGCTGCGGCCCCTGCCTGGCTGGTGAGCCTTACCGTACGCACGGCCCGCGTTTTTGCTCGCGATGAATCGCTCCCGACCACCACTGCCATCCACCTGGCAAGAGGAGTACTGCACACCATGTTGATCGAAAAAACCCGAGTGCCGGTCCTGCTGGCCGGATTGTTCCTGGCGTTGCTGATGCTGAGCGCGGGCCTGATGGCTCGCCCCGACGCCGGGTCGGCCATTTCCACACACGAAGAGCGGGCTCAGCTCGCCCGGCCGCAGCCCGCGCCGCGCGTGCCGGCGGGGAAACCGGCCATCGATAGGCCCATGCGCATCTTGCTCTTCACCGGCGGACCGATGCGCGAGTTTCAGTTCCTGCGTAGCCTCCTCGTTCGCGAGTCGGATAGGAACAATGTCGAGCTCAGCGTGCTGGATCAAGCGGGCGGGGCCGTGCACGATGTACCCCCGCAACGAAATTTGCAGAGCTGGCCCCCTTTCAAGGCCAATGACGGCAAGCCGGAGCTGTCGCGCTTCGACATCATCGTCGCCGTTGATCCGGACTGGTCCGTGTTGAAGGCGGAAGAACTGGTCGACCTGGAACGCTGGGTGCGCGAAGGTGGCCAGCTCGTCTACCAGGCTGGCTTCGTCAACGCCGCGGCCCCGCTGGCCGTGACGGCGCGAAAACGCTGCCAGACATTCCTGGATCTGCTGCCCGTCGAGTTGGAAGACCACCGCGTTGCGGTCAACCACACCACGAAAGAGCCGCGCCGCTTGACTTTCACGCCGCCGGCTGCCAATCACGGTTTCCTTGGGCTGGAGGATGACAAGCCGCTCTCGGGCTGGGAGGGATTTTTCACGGGCGGCGCGAAGGGCGAGGAAAAGAAGTTGCTGCGCGGCTTTTTCAGCTCGTATCCAACGCCCCGGGCCAAGAAGACCGCGACCGTGCTGGCGAAGATCGAGGTGCCGGCCGCGGAAGAAAACAAGCTGCCCGTCTCCGAACCGGCACTGGCCTTGCACGCGTATGGCAAGGGCAAGGTCGTCTACCTGTCGATCAGTGACCTGTGGCGGCTACGGATGTACCGCACGGTCTATCACGAAAACCTGTGGCTGGGCATGCTCCGGACATCTCGGGCAGGCCGCCCGTGAAAGAGCGCGAAGGCTGATCATTTGAGCGATTGCAAGTAGGCGATGAGATCCGCCAGTTGCTCGGGAGTGAGGTTGGCCACGAGTTGTTCGGGCATGGCTGACTCCTTGAGCTGCTGGCGGGTTTCAATGTCGGCCCGCGGCAACATGCGCTGCACGCTGTTGCTTTCCCGGATCAGGATGGCGTCGGCCCCTTCGCTGACCACGAAGCCGCTGAAGATGCGGCCGTCTTGCATGATGAAACGATAGGCTTCGTAGCCCTGGGCCAGCTTGGCACTCGGTTTCAGGATCGATTCGACCAGCTCCTCGGGCTGGTAGCGCTTGCCGATGTCAACGAGGTGCGGCCCCTTGGGCGTCTGCCCGTCGGCGAAGGTGTGGCAGGCCAAACATGATTGTGCCTTGAAGAGCGCGGCCCCGCGGGTCGCATCCCCTTTGGCCCGTAGCGCACGCGTCCTGGCCGCCTCGAAGGTGAGATTGCCAATCTGGTCGGCGTTCCGCGGATCCACCTTGAGGAGGGTGATGGGCACTTCTTTTTCCGCGACGGGCTCGAGCGTGGCGGGCAGACCAGGTAGTGACACCTTGTGCCGCGCCAGTTCTTTCTTGAGAAACGCGGACGTGTCCGCATCCGCGTCAAGCAAGGCTGCCTTGATCACGGCGCCGATCCGTTCGCTCGCTCCCCAGGTCACGCGTTCATAGTATGGCCCCGTGCTGTCGGGGCGGATGCCCCACCAGCTTCCCTTGTAGTCCGCTTCGCGGTGATAAAGGCGAATCAAGGTGGCCAGGCATTGCCGCCGCAGTTGGCTGCTGGTGCCCGGCGCGGCCAGCTTCTTGATCAGCCCGTCGACGGCTCTCGGGTTGTGCAGGTAACGCAGCGCCCACAAGGCCCCCTCGGCATGCGGGCCGTCGAGCGCTTCCAGGCAAGGCTCTACCGCCTCGAGCGCCACCAGGGCCCGCACCGCCAGGTGGGGCAGCACCCGATCCGCATCGGGCTGGTTTTGCGCCGGCCGCTTGTCGGGCATGGTCGAACCCTTGGGCCGACTCGCCAACGGCACGATGCTCTTGGCCACCGAGCGATCTTGCAAGCGGCCCAGGCTGATCAGGGCCTGGGCGCGCACGCGCGGCGCGGGATCGGTCAACGCGGC
>JBFWSD010000027.1:0-15489 GCA_050248575.1 Gemmataceae bacterium | reverse complement strand
AGCACATCGTGCAGCGGAGCGGGCAGCCCGAAATTACCATGTGGGCCGTCGAGCGGCCCGACGGCGGCCGCGGCGTCGGCTTCACCGGCGGCCACTTCCATCGCAACTGGCTCGACGACAATTTCCGCAAGGTGGTCCTCAACGCACTCCTGTGGATCGCCAAGCTGGAAGTGCCCGCCGAGGGCGTGGCCTCGCGCGTCACCGAGAAAGACTTGCAAGAGAACCTCGACCCCAAGCCAAAGAAGAAGTGACGGGCCGAGGAATCAGCCATGGATCCATCTCCCGAGCAGCCTGAATCTGCGGCCCCGGAACGGGCGGAGCCGAGCCAGGACGTGCCGGGCACGCCGCGGAGCTGGCGGCTGGCAATCTTCGGCGGCATCGTTGGGTTGACCGCGCTCGCCTATCTCCTACAGCCCGTGATCGGCACGCGCGGGCAGGCTGCGGCGGGCATCCTGTGCTTCTTCGGCCTGGTGGCCCTCTTCTCGACCAACCTCCGCGCCGTCAACTGGTCGACGATCAGCTGGGGCATTGCCCTGCAGCTTGGCCTGGCATTCCTTGTCCTCAAGGTCGACCTGGTCTATCACCTCTTCGAGCTGGGCGGCGCGGTGGTCCGGCAATTCATCGGCTTCTCGAACGAAGGGGCTAGCTTTGTGTTCGGCAACCTCGCCGACGCGCGGCCTCCCGATCAGGGGGGCACCTGGTCGAAGCTGTTCGGCACCAACTACGTGTTCCAGTTTGCCTTCGTGGCCCTGCCGCCAATCCTGTTCCTGTCGGCCTTCTTCACGGTGCTGTATCACTTCGGCATCGTGCAGCGCATCGTGCGGTTGATGGCCCGGTTGATGGTGCACCTGATGCGGACCAGCGGGGCCGAAACGCTCTCCGTCTCCGCCAATGTCTTCATGGGGCAGACCGAGGCCCCGCTGATCATCAAGCCTTACGTGCAGCGCATGACCCAGTCGGAGCTGTTCGTGCTGATGGTGAGCGGCATGGCGCATATCTCGGGCGGCATGCTGGTGGTCTACATCAACTACGGGGCCAACCCGGTGGCCGTGCTGACCGCGGTGATCATGGCCTGTCCGTGCAGCCTGTATCTGGCGAAGCTCTACCTGCCCGAGACCGAACTGCCGGAAACGGCGGGCACGGCTCATACCAGGCCCGAGCCTTCGCCCTACGTGAACGCGATCGACGCGGCCGCCTCCGGCACCAGCGACGGGCTGCGCCTCGCCCTCAATGTCGCCGCCATGCTGATCGTCTTCATCGCCTTCGTGGCCATGTTCGACGCGCTGCTGGGCAGCCTCAAGCCGGCCCTGTTGGCGCTCGGTCTTGGCGCGGAGACGCTGGCGGGCTGGCCCGACGAGCTGTCGCTGCGCACCGTGTTTGGCTGGTGCTTCGCGCCGGCCGCCTTCTTGATGGGTGTTGAGCCCGGCGACGCCCACAAGGTGGGCAGCCTGCTCGGCTCGAAACTGGCCATCAACGAGCACTACGCGTTCTTGCAGATGAAAGCCTGGAAGGCGATCCCGGACTACATGAGCGATCGGTCGTATCGGCTGGCCGCGTTCGCGCTGGCGGGGTTCGCGAATTTTGCCTCGGTGGGGATCCAGCTGGGCGGCATCGGCGCGCTGGCGCCGGATCGGCGGCAAGATCTGGCCCGGCTAGGGGGCCGAGCCCTCTTCGTGGGCTTCGTGGCCACGCTGCTGAACGCGGCCGTGGCGGGCTTGCTCCTCTAGCGCAGCTCGAAGAGCTCGGCCAGACCGGCTTCGACCAGTTCGCGGCCCGAGACGTAGTGGCCCCCTTCGATCCACTTGCGAATCTGCGTCTCCGCCTTGCCGAACAGCCGAACCTGCAAGTTGTCGATGTCGCGTTCCATCTCGTGGAAGTGCTTGGCCCAGAGATGGGCCTCGTCGGCCGCGACGCGTTTCTCGCTCTGCCAGCGCATGCGATGGAAGAGCAACGTGCTGTGTGGCGTGACCAGCCGCCGTGTGCAGGCCGCCAGCACCAGGACGGCTGCCGAGGAGCACTCGCCCAGCACGATGGCCGATCCTTGCAATTGTCGGTGCCGCAGGAGCGTGACCACGGCCAGCGCGCCGTAGACGCTGCCGCCCGCTGAATCGATGTAGAAAGCGCACTCGCTCTTCGGCGGCAGTTCCAGCAGCGCCTTGATCACGTCCTCTTCCCATTCGTCGATATCGCCGATCGCGGCGATCTCCGACGGGGTCTTACGCTTGGCCATATTCTCCTCAGCAGATTCGAGAGACGGGCTGGCAATCATTCCTGCATCGCCAACCGCTCTGCCTTGTTCCCATTACCCGAAATACGGTATACTCCTCCTCCAGGAATTTGACATCACCAGCCAGGGAGGGCGGGCAAGATGGGGTACCGCATCGAACAGGCCGAGGCCCAGTTCTCCAAGTGGAGCGAGGGCTACGACCGCGACCTCTTGCAAACCTTCTTCTTCAATCCCACCCACAAGAGACTGCTCGACGAGCTCACCCCGGCCGACACCCGCGTCCTCGACGTCGGCTGCGGCACGGGCAAGTTTGCCTCGCGCGTCCTCGAAAAATTCCCCGAAACCAAGGTCTGGGGCATCGACCTGTGCCACGGCATGCTCGTCCAGGGGCAGCACCGCGTCGACTACTGGCAGGGCCGCTATCAAGTCGCCGAGGCCAACGCTGAACGATTGCCCTTCCCCGACAACTCCTTCGACGTGGTTACCTGCACGCATAGCTTCCATCACTATCCCAACCAGCTGCAAGCCGCGAAGGAAATGCACCGCGTGCTCCGCCCGGGGGGCCGGCTGTTCATCTCCGAAGGGGACCGCGACCGCCTGTGGGGCTGGCTCATCTTCGACGTGATCGTGGTCATGCTCGAAGGCCCGGTCAAGCATCTCACCACCTGGGCCTTCCGCGACCTGTTCCACGAAATCGGCTTCGGCGACGTGCAACACAAGCGCCGCGGCGGCGTGCTGCCCTTCCACATCACCAGCGGCAGGGCGGTCAAGGAATCGGGAGCGATACGGCTTTCCGCATAACTACCGCAGTGGCCAGTGATCCGTCGCCAGTTCCGCATAGCACACCTTGGCCCGAGCTTGGGTTGGGCGTTTGCAGGTGCGCGCAAGCAACGTGGTGCGGAGAGGGAAGAAATCGAAGAGGTGTAAAAATGCTGTTCAGCGCATGGGTAAGCCCGCCAACCACCCCCGGCGCCAACTGGTAGGTAGAAGGCGGGCTCGACCTCTCACCAACTCCATCGCCAACCGGGCGCGGGCCGGACAGAAAGTTCTTGGATTTTTTCGATCCCATTGGCGACTGACATCCGTTCACTTCTTGGGGTGCGAAAATAGCGCGATCGGGCCGGTTTTTGCACTGGTAGGACCGACGACGTGTATCCTGCGCCCGATTTCCTCTCACTCCCACACTTTCAGCTGGTCAGACCGCTCATCGTGGGGAATGGTTGAGCGGCCCACTTGCCACTTCTGGTAGTCGTCCTGGAGCGTCTCCGGGAAGGTCTCAGCCCCTTCACCGACGATCCTGGCGCGGCGACTACTCCGTTCGAGGATAATGCGCATGAAGAAGCTGATCGTTGCCCTTGCCCTGGCCCTCCCGCTGATGCTGGCCGGTTCCGCCAGCAAGGCCGAAGCGTCTGGTTTCAAATGTCTGTTCTCTTGCTGTGGCTGCTGCGACTACTGCGGCATCCCGATGTCCCCGTGGTACACGTACTGGCCCCACAAGGCCCACTTCCAGGTGCCGGCCCATCCGGAGTATCCTTTCTGGCCCGCGCCGCAAACGTCGTCGCTGCAGGCGCCCAACTACGGGCACTACAACCCGCCGCCCGCTGCCACCTACTCGCCCGTCGGCTACTACCAAGCAGCCCCTCATTACTGGTACGGCAAGTAATCGTTAGCCCGACGCGCCAGCGAGGGAAGTCAGAATGCAGAACGATGACTCAATGTCAGCTGCACTGACTTCAATGACTATGACCGATCGGGGGCACATCGGCGTCGAGGCGCGAGGCCTTGCCTCGCGCCTCCGCCGATGATCGGGCAGCTGTCGTTCCTTCGTCATGCTGCCTTTTAGCTGCTTGCGTTGCCCTGCTGACTACTGCATTGCTTGCTGGCTTCTTGCCCAAATCCCCCACCTCCCGCCTCCGAAAAGCAGACCTGGCTTGACGCTTTTTTTTCCCGTCGCTATCATCCGGACGTTGCTGAGTGGCATGCACCCTTGTGACGGCCTGCATCCGAAGCGGGCCACCCCATGAAAAGGAATTTCACGGGCATGATCGGCGCCTCCGGTTCAACCCAGGGACGGGACTCTTATCCCCTCTCCATTGATTCCGATGCAGGCACAACAGGAAACTCCTGGCGCGCTGACCGTCCAGGCGCCGGCCAAGCTCAACCTCTTTCTGGAGGTGCTGGGCAAACGCCCCGACGGCTACCACGAGATCGCCACCCTGATGCTGGCGATCGGCTTGTACGATCAGCTGGAAATCGAGGAGGACGGCTCCGGGCAGCTCACACTCACCTGTGACCAGCCCCAGCTGTCGTGCGGTGAAGACAACCTGGTGATGAAGGCAGCGCGGCTCCTCAAGGAACGGAGCGGCACCGCCAGGGGCGCCAGGATGCATTTGACAAAGCGGATCCCGATGGCCGCCGGCCTGGCGGGGGGCTCGAGCGATGCTGCCGCCGCTCTCGGCGGGCTCGATCGGCTCTGGGCGCTGGGCCAGTCGACCGGACAGCTGGCCGAGCTGGCCGCCCAGCTGGGCAGCGATGTGCCCTTTTTCCTGAGCGGGCCCGCGGCCTGGTGCACCGGGCGCGGCGAGCAGATCACGCCGGTCAAGCCGGGCACGGCCCTCTGGTTCGTGCTGGTTTGCCCGGCCGCGGGATTGGGAACGGCCGATGTCTATCGGCGGGTCAAGGTGCCTGACAGCCCGCTGGACGGGGCCGAGCTGCAGCGTGTATTCGCAGCCGGCGATATCGAGGAGATTGGCCGCCGCCTGCATAATCGCTTGCAAGCGCCGGCCGAGGAACTGTGCCCGGAAGTAAGCCGGGCACGCGACATGCTCGGACAGCTGGGGCCCGCGGGGGTCCTGATGAGTGGCAGCGGTTCGACGGTTTTTGCCTTGTGCCGCAGCCGACCGGATGCCGAGCGTGTGGCCCTGGGATTACGTCACGGTTCGGAGGCAGGGGCGCGTCCCCGGGTATTTCTGGTTCAAGGTTGCTCTTGAGAACGGCACAAACATGTGCCCGCACCACAGAAAAAAGGAGGCCTGCTGTGGTCATCACCGAAGTGCGAATCAAGCTCATGGAGGACAACAACGAGCGCCTGTTGGCCTTCTGCTCGGTCACGTTCGACGATGCCTTTGTCGTCCGCGACTTGAAGATCATCGAAGGGACCAAGGGATCGTTCGTGGCGATGCCCAGCCGCAAGCTGACCGATCGCTGCCCGCAATGTGGCTACAAGAACCACCTGCGGGCACGCTTCTGCAACCAGTGCGGCCAGAAACTCGATGAGGACCGGGCCACCCGCGACGCCGACGGCCGCGCCAAGCTGCACGCCGACATCGCGCACCCGATCAACTCGGCCTGCCGCGAGATCATCCAGAACGCCGTCCTCAAGGCGTACCAGGAAGAACGCGAACGCTCCAAGCAGCCCGGCTACGTCTGCACCTACGACGATTACGATGCCGGCGACTACGAAGACACCTACGGCCACGTCATCGGCGATCTGAATCGCTCGTCCGAGACGCGGACCCACGCGGCTCACGCCGGCCCGCGCGGCGCGCATAACACGCGCAACAGCGAAGAAGTAACGGCTCAGAAGGACCAGGATCGGCCCTTCGGCGCTGGCGTGTTCTGAGAACTGGCCGCTCGCGACCAGGGCGGCTCAATCCCCGACTTTCCCCGTCCATCCACGGCGTGGCCGCGGCACCGGTATCGACCGGCGCCCGGGCACGCCGTTTTCTTTTCACGTCTCCCCGCGCCAGTTGAGCGGAGACAGGGCACGCCGAACCTCTTCACGCATCAACTCGAGCGGGGCGTTCTGCCCGGTGAACAGCCGAAATTGCAGGGCCGCCTGGCGCACGAACATGTCCACGCCGGTGACGACGTGGCAATTCCGCGTTCGCGCTTCCTTGATCAGCAGCGTGTTTTCGGGGGTGTAGACCGTGTCGAACACCATCAGCCCGGGCTTGAGGAAGCTGTGATGCACCGGGCTGTCGTCGACATTGGGATGCATGCCGACCGGCGTGCAGTTGACGAGCAGCTGGCAATCGACGGTGTGGCGGCCCTCCCAGGGCACGGCGCGGCCGTTGAAACGCGTGGCAATTCTCTGGGCGTTCTCTTGCGTGCGGCTGGCCACGAAGATGCGCGTTCCTTCCTTCTGCAGCACGTGCGCCACGGCCCGGGCCACGCCCCCCGCGCCCAGGATCAACGCGGTCCAGTTCGATAGCTTGATGAGCCGCTCGCGCGTGACGGGCAGGTGAGCGATGATCGAATCGTGAATGGCCTGAGCATCGGTGTTGCAAGCCTTGAAGCCGACGTCGCCCGCGATGAGCGTGTTGGCGGCCTCGATCTCGGTGGCGGCCTGCTCTTTGTCCGCGGCGGCCGCCAGCGCCGCTTCCTTGTGCGGGATCGTCACGCTGTAGCCCGAGACGGGCAGCCGCGCGTAGTCTTTGAGGAAACTCGCCAGCTGCCCGCGCGGGACGCGAAAGGGCACGTACACCGCGTTCAACCCCAGCCGCCGGAACGCCGCGTTGTGGATCACCGGACTCAGGCTGTGCGCCACCGGATCGCCGATCACGCCAAAGATCTTCGTGAACGGATCGATCTGCTCGTAGTGATAGATGCTGGTCAGTTCATCGAAGGAGGGCATGCCCGGAGCCACGCCGCGCTCCTTGTTGAACGCGGCATAGGTGAAGGGCACGTTGTATTTCTTGCCCAGGATGCGGCTGGGGAAGCCCAGGTCCCCCATGCAATGAGCCGCCGTCGGCTTCGGCGCCTTCTCGAGCAGCTTGAGCACGCGCAACGCGTCGCCGGGCTTCTCGGCGTTCACGGCCAGCTTGATCACGTCGGCATCTTGCCCGCACATGCGTTCGTAGATGGCCTCGAGGTCAGCCGGCGTTTCGTGCAGGTTGTGATAACTGACGATGCGCTTGACGTCCTTGAAGCGGCGGATGTCCTCGGCGGCATCGGTCTCGATATCGACCCAGTCGAAGCCGGCGACCACGGCCTGGCGGAGGAGCACACGGCGTTCTTGCTCGGTGCCGCCCCAGCGGCCGCCGTCTTCCTGACGCCGCACGGTCGCCACCAGCGGGCAGGGCCGATCGGCCAGCAATCTCTTGAAATCGGGGGGCTTGGCCAGGAAGTCGAGACGCAGCTCGATCAGCTTGGCGCCGCGCTTGCCCGCCTCCTGTACCTCGATCTGCATCATCTTGTGACGCGTTCGCCCGATCACCACGCAGATCATTCGACTCGTCTCCCGATGGACGTTGCCTACTCGAGGCCGCGAAGCTTGTCGTCGCCCGTGGTGTGCAGCACGGTGACGACATAAAGGGCAACCAGGCCCGCGCTGACGAGCAAGCCAAGGAGCACCGACCAGGTGAGGGCCGCCGCCGTGGACAGCCCGCCCAGGTACAACATATGCAGGAAGAAGAGTGCAGCCGACACGCCGCCGCCCACACTGATCAGCACCTGCATGATGAAGAAGATGCTCAGCGGATTGACACGCTTCACGCGCCCCGCGGGCAGCCGCAACAACACGTTCATCTTGGCCACTTCGTAGATCAGCCCGATGCGCGTGCGGATCAGCAGGAATGCCACGAACAGCGACAGCAACGTCAGCGCCGCGAAGGTGACGGGCAGACACCAGCGTTGCAAGGAGCGGATGGGAATGATCAGCTGCGGCACGTTGTCGGGCCGGATCGTCAGGAGCGCCGCCGACGCCGTCCACAAGAGCGAGGCCACGGCCAGGTAGATGGCCACGGCCCGGTTGCGATCGGTGACCAGCTGATGGATCGTGCGGCTCGAATGAAGATAGCGCATGCCGGCGGTGACGTCGGACGCGGCACGGCGCAGCCCGCTGGCTTCTTCCTCGCCCAGCATCTCGATCGCGTCGAGACGGCGTTCGACGTCGATGTCGAGCGCACCGTGATCATGCAGCCCTTCGCCATGCTCGGGCTCCTGGTCGGGTGCGGACGTCGTACCGGGGACGCTCATGGTTTCTCCTGGGCGACGACGGGATGCCACCTACCCAATCGACAAGTGCGAGTCGCGAAGGGTTCGGTAGGAACAATCTAGCGGCCCGGCGCGGCACAAGCAAGCGCCAGGATCTGACGCCACATCACTGACTTCCTTCGCGGTTGACTGTGTGCAGGATCGTTTACATTTCTTGTTTGCTGCCTGGGACCAGCTCGTTGAGGATGGCCTGAACCACCGGACGAGTTGCTCGCCGAGCTGGATCGACGAATCGCCGCCCACGAAGCAGACCCAGACGCCGATGACGACGGCTTACGAATACTACGAGGCACAGTTACCTGGACTTGGTGACTCATTCGACACCTCCCGTGGACGCGCAGCGGGCTAATTTCCCATAATGGTACGCCGGGCCGGGGAAAAGTACGTGTCAGGTTTGTCTGTCCGAGAACGGACTGCTTGCACACTTCGCTTGCACAACGGAGCCTGTTATGCAAGTCGCCGCAGGTCATTGCAGCTTGAAGACTTAAGGCGAAACTTGCCGAATCGCGAGTGTGCAAGCCCCCAGGCCGCGGCCCGCATGCTCATGCCGTAACTGCTGACTCCCATATGACTTTTGTTGCCGACACGGATCCTGCAACGCCCCGCAACGGCACTCACTCCACCACATTTACCGTTCATCACCCACACGTGCGGAAACGAAGCTGAATGGCACTTATGCAGCGGGCCGATTTCCCATAATGCTACGCCGGGCCGACGAAAACTACGTGTCAGGTTTGTCTGTCGTTCATAAACACCAATCAACCACGAATCGACACGACAGATGCGATCTCTTTCTGCCATCTGCTGCGATTGATAAGCTGAGGACTGTGATTCGTGGATAGCCACGACTTGCAGCGTACGAGTCCGACCCGTTCCAAACTCGTACCTGGGAACAAATCCTCACGAATAAGGTCCAGGTCGAATGATCGTTCGCGTTGAACTCGGGCCGCGCAGCTACGACCTGGTTGTCACCGGCGACGACCTGGCCGGGGTCGGGCCGTTTGCCCGCGCTCGCTGCGCGGGCAAGCGGGCCTTCCTGGTCGTCGATCAGCACGCCACCAGGTATGCCGACGCCGTCGCCCAGGCCCTGGGCCAGGCCGGCTTCGAGGCAACGGCCGCCGTGTTGCCGCCGGGCGAACAACAAAAATCGCTTGCGGTCGCTGCAAGTCTCTACGATCGGCTCGCCGAGTTGCAGGCCGATCGCCGCACGCTCGTTGTCCCGGTGGGGGGAGGCGTCATCGGCGACCTGGCCGGCTTCGTGGCGGCAACCTTCAATCGCGGGCTGCCCCTCCTCATGGTGCCCACCACGCTGCTGTCCATGGTCGATAGCTCGGTCGGCGGCAAGGTCGCCGTCAACCATCCGCGCGGCAAGAACCTGATCGGAGCGTTCCACCAGCCCATCGGCGTGTGGATCGATACCGCCGTGCTCGCCAGCCTGCCCGCGGGCGAATACCGCAGCGGGCTGGCCGAGGTCGTCAAGTACGGCGTCATCCTCGATGCCGACTTCTTCGCCTTTCTGGAAGCCAGTGTCGATGCCATTCGCCGCCGCGATGCCGCGGTCATTGCCCGCATCGTCGCGCGCTGCTGCGAACTGAAGGCCGACGTGGTCTCCAAGGACGAGCGCGAAGAAACCGGGCTGCGCGCCGTCTTGAACTACGGCCACACCTTCGCCCACGCGTTCGAGACCAACGCGGGCTACGGCGCCTGGCGGCACGGCGAGGCTGTCGCCGCCGGCATGATCTGTGCCAGCAAGCTGGCCGAACGCCGCGGCCTGATCGCCGCCGCATTGACCGAGAGGCAACGTGTCTTGCTGGCGCAGCTAGAACTGCCCACGGCGCCGCTGGCTTGCCCGGTCGACGATCTCCTTGCCACCATGCGCAGCGACAAGAAAGCCGTGGCGGGCAAACTTCGCTTCATCCTGCCGCGCCAGCTGGGGCACGTCGAACTGTTCGACGACGTGCCCGATAGCGACGTTCGCCTCGTCCTCGAAGAATTGATGGCCGGCGCCGCAAGCCGTCACTGACGGTCCGCCTCTTCCGGGCCCGCCTGCCACAACACCATCATCACCAGCCAGGCCAGCAGCGGCGTGCAACCGGCGAGGGCCATGCCCAGGTCGAACGAGCCCGTCGTGTCGATGTAGCGGCCAAAGTACCGGTGCAAGGGCGATGAGAAGGCCCACGCCATCGTCCCCAGCAGGCCGGAGACCTTGCCCTGGTGGATCACGGTCAGCTCCTGGCTGAACGAGTAATAGCAGGGAAAGACGCCGAGGGCCCCCATGGCGACGATCAGCAAGACGGCCAGGAGCAGCCAGCCCGCGGGCAGCCAGAACAAGGTCAGCGTCAACATCGTCAGCGCCGAACAGACCAGAAAGACCAGCGAGCGGGCGCCGTGCACGCCGAGCCCGCGGCGGTGCAGCATCACGGTGGCCGCCCCCGCGGCAATACAGCCGATGTCGGTGAAGATGAAGTAGGCCGAGTTGAAGAAGAGGGCCTCGGTCTCGGAATAGCCGCGCCCTTGCTGCAGAAACTTGGGCAGCCACACCCGCAAGAGCTGCCAGCATGCATTGATCGACACCACCATCACCACCAGCACGAAGAAGCGGCGGCTGAAGACAATGGAGGCGAAGGTAGCCTCATCCGGGGCAGGTTTCTTGTCCGCCGCGCCGCCCGGGGCCACCTCGACATCGACGGGCTGCTCAGGCGGCTCGCGGCGGGCCGCCACCAGCCAGGCGAACACCCACGCATAGCCGATCGCACCGATCACGATGAAGGCGGGCCGCCAGCTGCCCGCCGCCGGCGTCAGGATCGCCGCCATGATGAGCGGTGTGGCGATGGCCCCCACCGAGGCCCCGCTCTGCAAGACACTGTTGCCCAGCGTGCGCTCGCTGCGGGCCAGCAAGCGCTGCGTGGTCTTGAGCGCACAGGGCCAGTGGCCCGCCTCGAACAGGCCAAGCAGCGTGCGCGCGATCAGCATTTCCTCGTAGTTGCGGGCCAGGCCCGAGAGCAGCCCCATCGTCGACCACAACGCCAGCACGGTCGGATAGAGATAGATCACCGGAATGCGGTCGGCGAGGATGCCGAACGTGAGCGCGCCCACGGCAAAGGCCCAGCCGAACACCAGCTCCAGGTTGCCGTATTCCTCGTCGCTCAGCTCGAGCTCGGTGGTGATGCGCACGGCGGCGTTGGCGAGCGTCTGCCGATCCATGTAGTTGATGGCCGAGGCCAGGAGCAACAGACCGCAGATCCACCATTTCCAGGTCCTCGAGCTGCCCGCGGGCGTGCTCATCCGCTCCAGTCCTTTCCATTCCAGGCCAGCATGCGCTCGAGCAGGGCCACCACGTCGTTGGTGAACAGCGTGAAGAGCTTCTCCCCCTTGTCGGCCGTGGCGCTGGCGGGATAGCCGATGTGGCCCGGCGCGGTGCGCTCCTTGGTGATCCAGCCGCGCGTGGCGGGCTCGAACGGATTGCCGAACTCGACGCGCGGCACGCTGGCATGGTCCTTCACCAGGTGCGGCGCCAGGCGCAGCATCATCGACGTCTCCCACTCGCCCGCGTGCCCCATGCAGGGCTGCTCGAGCTCGGCATGCGTTTCGCGCGGCCTGGCGCCCAGGAACCAGTAGGTGGCGAACAGCAGCAAGAGATCGCTGCGCTGGCGGTGCCGCTGCCGCACTTCATAGACCACCTGCTTGCCCGGCACGTCGTTGCCGCCGTGGCCGTTGAGCAGGAACAGTCTGCGGAAGCCGTGCCTCAGGAAGTTCTCGAGCAGATCATTGAGCACATCGAGGTAGGGCCGCGGCGCAGCCGACAGCGTGCCCGGAAAGTCGAGGTGATGCTCCGAGTTGCCCAGCCACAGCACCGGGGCAAACAGCACGCGGTCGCCGAGCTTCTCCTCGGCGCGGCGGGCAATCTCGCCCACCAGCATGCTGTCGGTGAAGACCGGCATGTGCCGCCCGTGCTGCTCGAGGGCCGCAATCGGAAAGACCACCGGCGTGTCTCGATCCAGCTCGTCCACGCCGGGCCAGTTCATGTCCGTCAGTCGCATGGGGATACGGTGCTCAGTGTGTGGGAGGAGCGAAACCGGGATCAGTCTATCCGCGCCGCCCGCCCGGTGCCAGTAGACATCCTGCCGGTCAATCGGCCTTCACTTCAAGCCGCTGTAAGAAGTCCTCGAACGACTCGGCAATCAGGTGGACGTTCTGGAACATCGCCTTTGGGCCTTGGCTCGCCGTAGTCCTCCAAGTAATCCTCTTCATCCAGCGGCTCGTTCGCCGGTCCCAATAGTACACCTTCCCAGCTTTGTCGCCCTTGATCCCAAGGCAAAGCTGTCCTGCGCCACCATCGTCGCCTATTGCGAGGTAGGCCCGCGAGGAGAAAAGCGTTTGGGGATCGCTACTTGCGGCATCGATCGGTTGTCGATGCGTCCTGTTTTGGGCCAGAAGTTGAACGGCAAGGTTGACGGCCCGGCGCGGCGCGAAGTGGCGCGGATTTCAATGGCATCTGCCCGGCGACGAAGTAAAAAGGAAGGGTACCCGTTACGAATCCGGGCCCACGCGTGCCAGCCAGCACAGGCCAGAGCCGGTGTGTGGCTGTCCGGTTTCCGGGTTCGTTGGTCAGGAGACGCACATGGCAGACTTCGACTTCCCGTCCGGGGAAGAAACCACCACCGCCGCAGCCGCCAAACCCAAGCGCGGACAGACGCGGCACGCCCTCGGCATGCCCGCGGGCAGCGTGCGGGCCATCCTCGCCTTCCTCATCCTCGGGCTCATCTGGGCCCTCATCGTCATGCGCCGCGAGGTGCCCCTCTATCTCCAGTTCCTCATGTTCATCGTTCTGGGCCACTACTTCGGCACCCGCGCCCAATCGGCCGAGATGCCCGACACGCGCGGCACGCAGCCCTTGTGGATGCCGCGCGGCATCGTGCGCACCCTCATCTTCTTTGGCTTCCTCGCCGTGGCCGGCGCCGTCTACTACCAGCACAAGGACAACATCACCGGCTTCGTCGACAACCTCAAGGGAGACCAGGACATCTACTCGCGCTACCTGCCCCTGTTGATCGCGGGCGGCTTCTTCTTCGGCATGTTCGCCAGCATGGTGGGCCGCATGATCGGCGGGCAGAACGGCATGCCCCCCTGGTATCAAGATCTGCAAGCCTGGATTGCCCTCCTGGCCATGATCGGGCTGGGGGTGGCCATCGTGATTCACTTCATCATCAATCCGTCGCTCGAATCGAGCGGCGACAACATCATCAAGCTGCCCTCGCTGGAGCAGTTCCTGGCGGCCGTGGTCGGCTTCTATTTCGGCGCGCGTTCCTGACAGGTTGCGAACTGCATCGGGGCGCGTTCCTGAGAGGTTGCCATGAAAGTCTCGATTGCCGTGCCCCAGGAGAGCGTGCCGATCGACAAGGGCCACTTCCGCCATGTGGCCCGCACCGTGCTCGAAGGGGAAGGAATCCAGCAGGCCGAGATCAGCCTCGCTTTCGTGGACAACACCACCATCCACACGCTCAACAAGCGCTATCTCGATCACGACGAGCCCACCGACGTGCTCAGCTTCCCGCTCAGCGAGGGCAAGGGCAAGCTGACCGGCGAGCTGGTCATCGGCGCCGAGGTGGCACAGCTGGAAGCCGAGGCGCGGGGCCACCCCGTCCAGACCGAGCTGACCCTCTATGTCATCCACGGCCTGCTGCACCTGTGCGGGCACGACGACCTGACCCAGGCCGGCGCCCGCAAGATGCGCGAACGCGAACGCCACTATTTGAAGTTGCTCGAGTTGCCCGACGTGGCGCCGGATACGGAATGATCTGATGTCGAGCGCGGACTGCCCTTTCACCATCGTGGGCGCTGGCCTGGCCGGGGGGCTGCTAGCTTGCCACCTGGGCAAGGCGGGCCGCCGCGTTCACCTGTACGAAGAGCGGCCCGATCCGCGTTCCACCGAGATCGATCAAGGCCGCTCGATCAACCTGGCCATTTCCGTGCGCGGCATTCATGCCCTGCGCCAGGTCGGGCTGGCCGACGACGTGCTGGCCCGCGCCATTCCCATGCGGGGCCGCATGATGCACGATCGCCACGGGCAACTCACGTTTCAGCCCTACGGCAAGGACGATTCCGAATCGATCCACTCGGTATCGCGCGGCGAGCTCAATCGCCTGCTCATCGAAGCCGCCGATCGCTTCGACACGGTCAGCCTCACCTTCGAGCGCAAGTGCACCGGCGTTGATTTGCACGAGCGCACCATCGAGCTGGCCGATCGCGCGGGCAAGCACGAGTCGATCGAGGCTGCTTGCTTGATCGGTTCCGACGGCGCCTATTCCGCGGTGCGGGCTCAGCTGCAGAAGCTCGAGCGCTTCGACTTCGCGCAAGCGTACCTGTCGCATGGCTACAAGGAGCTGACCATGCCGGCGGCCGCGGGCGGCACGCACGCCATGGAGAAGCACGCGCTGCACATCTGGCCCAGGCAGAGCTTCATGATGATTGCCCTGCCCAACCTGGACGGGTCGTTCACGTGCACGCTGTTCTGGCCCTTCGAGGGGCCAAACAGCTTCGCCTCGATCAAGGACGAGAAGGACTTGCTGGCCCTCTTCCAGCGCGAGTTTCCCGACGTCTTGCCCTTGATGCCCGGGCTGGCCGCGGACTACTTCGGCAACCCGACCGGGGCGCTGGTCACGGTGCGCTGTGCTCCGTGGCATGTGGAAGACAAGGTGGTGCTGCTGGGGGACGCGGCCCACGCGGTGGTGCCGTTCCTCGGGCAAGGCATGAACGCCGCCTTCGAAGATTGCACGGTGCTGGCCGACTGCCTGGCCCAAGCGCCACACGATCGCGCGGCCGCCTTCCGCGCTTATCAGGCCCGGCGCAAGGTCCACACCGACGTGCTCGCCGATCTGTGCGTCGACAACTTCCTCGAGATGCGCGACAAGGTGGGCTCGAAGTGGTTCGTTCTGCGCAAGAAGCTCGACGTGTTCTTGCACCGGTTGCTGCCCGGCATCTACGAGCCGCTCTACACGCTGGTGACCTTCACGCGCACGCCGTATGCAGATGCTCTCCGGCGGGCGCGCATCCAGGAAGCGATCCTGCGCGGCAGTGCGGGCCTGTTGCTGCTGGTGATACTGCTGCTGCTGTTCACACCCTGGTGAGATGTCGATTTGCTGAGATTGGACGAGACGATGAAGCAAAGTCATTCGGCATTCTTACTTCGGTGTTTGGCGTTTCAAATGGGGTTGACAGCCCAGTTTCCCAGTCCTAGACTTGGCGTAGACCGCTCAAGATCATCT
>JBFWSD010000026.1:0-15753 GCA_050248575.1 Gemmataceae bacterium | reverse complement strand
GTCTCTGGCTTCCTCACGTGCAAGGATTTGCTCGGCGGCAGCCTGTATACCCTCGTCCTCTGGCATGGCGTCATCACCTTGCAGGCGCTGACACTGCTCGCCGCCTGCATCCTCTTGCGGACACGGCAGCCCGCCGACGCCGGCGCTTGACCACCTTCAAAGCAAAAGGCCCGACTCGAATGAGCCGGGCCCGGTACTTCGTCATTACAAGATGAAGATCACGCGGTCCGCTTGAGCAGGTTCTGCTTGATGAGCACCTCGGCGATCTGCACCGCATTGGTGGCTGCCCCCTTGCGGAGGTTGTCCGCCACCACCCACAGGTTCAGCCCGTGGGGCACAGTGGCATCGCGACGGATGCGGCCCACGAAGACCTCGTCGCGCCCCTCGGAGATGAGGGCCAGCGGGACTTCACCCTTGCCCGGATCGTCCATGACGATGATGCCCGGCGCCTTGCGCAGTGCCTCGCGGGCCTGCTCCGGCGTGATCGGCGCATGAAATTCGATGTTGACCGCCTCGGAGTGGCCAATCCGCACGGGCACCCGCGCCGTGGTGGCCGACACCTGGATGCTGTCGTCCCCCATGATCTTGCGGGTCTCGCGGATCATCTTCCACTCTTCCTCGGAGTAGCCCTCCTCGCCGAGCTTCCAGTCGTGGGGCAATACGTTGCCCGCGAGCTGGGCCGCGTGCGTGGTGACCGCGGGCACTTGCTGCCCTTTGCCCAGCGCTGCCACCTGGGCATCGAGTTCACCCAGAGCCTTGGCCCCCTTGCCCGACGAGGCCTGATAGGTGGCCACGACCACGCGCTTGATCTTCGCGATGTCGTGCAGCGGTTTGAGCGCTGCCACCATCTGGATGGTCGAGCAGTTCGGGTTGGCCACGATCCCCTTCGGGATGCGGGCCAGCGCATCGGCATTCACCTCGGGGACCACCAGCGGCACCTCGGGATCCATGCGCCAGGCGCTCGAGTTGTCGACGACAATCGCGCCGTGCTTGGCCGCCTGCGGGCTGAACTCCCGGCTCAGGCTGGCCGGCGTGCTCGACAGCACCAGGTCCACGCCCTGGAAGGCGTCGCCCCGGAGCACCTCGACTTTCACCTGTTTACCCATGAACTCCAGCGTTTTACCCGCACTGCGTTCGGAGGCGAGGAATTTGATGGCACGATGCGGAAACTTCCGCTCGCTCAGCACTTGCCGCATCACTTCGCCGACCACTCCGGTCGCGCCGACCACCGCGATACTGGGTAACACGCTCGAGATCTCCTGTGTAAGGGTGAAGGGATAAACAACCGTTATAGTATCCGGATTCCGGCCCGGGCTGACAAGACCGGTGGGCAGAAGCCACCCCCGCTCAGACAGACAAAACAGACACGTATCTTTGCCTTGTTTAGCGCAATATTCAGGGAAAGTACACCGCTGCGCGAATTCGCAGCGCGTGGCAGTGGCTTCGCCGTTTGCACACTTGCACACTTGGCCACTGCCGATTTTCCCCGTAAGTGAGGAAACCATTTTGACTAGTGGCAAATTGAAAAAGTGCGTCGGTGTGCAACCAAAAGTGTGCAACCGGCCCGTTGACTTCCACCCCAGTTTTGGATTTTCACTAAAAGCCGAGGCTGGCCAGCCTGCGAACGAGTTCGAGGTATTGCGGGGTGCGGTCGACCCAGGTGCCCCGTGCCTGGGCCACCGGGCCCTTCCAGTTGATGAGGCTGAGATGATCCCCTTCCCCGATATCGTTGCCCTCGCCGTAACTGGCGGAATGGAGCGAGACCAGCCCGTCGTTCGGCCCTTCAGACAGGCGAACGATCTGGTAGGGCAACTGCCATTCCGGGCTGCGCCACGAACCGTCGAACTGCCCGCCCACCGAGAAATAGCGCACGCCCGGCACATCGGGCGTCTCATCGTTGAAGCGCCGGCAGTTCTCCGTGGTCAGGTCGTAGAAGGCCTGGTAGGGGATGTCGAGAAACTCGAAGAGGGGCCGCGCCAGCCGGGCCAGACGACGCACACCCCAGTCGGCAAACGGGCTGCCCCGATGCGGCGTCGCCACGGTGGTCAGCGTCAAGACCCGCGCTCCCAGCCCGAGCCGGGAGATGGCGTAGCGGCAATCGAGCCCGCCCATGCTGTGGGCAATCAGGTGGATGGGCTCGCCGGGCAGTTCACGCTCGATGTACTGGGAAAGCTGCCGCGCCCGATCGGCGATACCGCACGTTGGACTCATCCACGGCATCAGCACGCGATTGCCCGCCGCGCGCAGAGCCGCCGCGATTCCCGGGAAGTAGCTGACCACTTCCCAGTTGCCTACCCGGATCTCGTGATAGCCCAGCAGACCATGCACGAGGACAATCGGGGCCTGCAGTCTCGGGGCCCGCGCTTCCGCGATGGCAGTTGTGTCGGGTTGAAGCATGACAGATCCCCACGCCGGTCATCTGCCCTGGCCGGCGGAACTGGAAACAGGCTGTCAATGAGCTGGCACCAGCGGATTGGCGAGCGTCACTTCCCTGGCGGCTTTTCGTTTACCCGCGCATGTTTGCCTGACGCTCCCAATCCCACTAGTATAGGCACCGTTGGCCCGCTACACCATCCAACTTCGCAGGGGACCGTCATGCCTGTCGCGAAAGCAGAACCCGGCAAGACTCGTATCGGCTGGATCGGCACTGGCGTCATGGGCCGCTGGATGTGCCAGCACCTCATGGACAAGGGCTACAAGGCCACCGTCTCCACTCGCACCAAGGAAAAGGCCAAGCCCCTCCTCGATGCCGGCGCCCAGTGGGCCGACACGCCCAAGGCCGTCGCCGAAAACTCCGACGTCGTCTTCGCCATCGTCGGCTTTCCCCCCGATGTCCGCGAAGTCTTCCTGGGCAAGGACGGCGCCCTCGCCGGTTCGAAGTCGGGCAACGCCCTCGTGGATATGACCACGAGCGATCCGACCCTCGCCGTGGAAATCTTCAACGAAGCCAAGAAGAAGGGAGTGGCCTCCGTCGATGCGCCGGTCTCCGGCGGCGACGTGGGGGCCAAGAACGCGGCCCTTTCCATCATGGTCGGCGGCGACAAGGCCGATGTCGACGCCGTGCAGCCCCTCTTCGAGTGCATGGGCAAGACCATCGTGCATCAAGGCCCGGCCGGCGCCGGCCAGCACACCAAGATGGTCAATCAGATCCTGATCGCCACCAACATGATCGGCGTCTGCGAGGCGCTGCTCTACGGCTACAAGGCCGGCCTCGACCTGAAGACCGTGCTGCAATCGGTCGGCGGCGGCGCGGCCGCGAGCTGGTCGCTCAACAACCTTGGCCCGCGCATCATCGACCGCAACTTCGAGCCCGGCTTCTTCGTGGAGCACTTCATCAAGGACATGGGCATCGCCATCGCCGAGGCGGAGCGGATGCACCTGTGCCTGCCCGGCCTGGCCCTGTCGAAGCAGTTGTATGAAGCGGTTCGCGCACAAGGGTACGCCCGCAAGGGCACCCACGCCCTGATGCTGGCCCTCGAGCAGATCTCGGCCGTGAAGCGGTGACACGCCGCTCGAGTACCACGCGAACGGGCCGAGAAAGGACAGTGGAAGAAGCCAAGCGGCAAGGTGAAGTTCGTGCCCTTCACCTTGCCGAACGAGACTGCATTCGGACGGCACGCCCGCGAGTGGCGCTACTGCACGTCGACCGAGAAGACGCGATCGATCCGTGTCTCGTTGCCTTGCTTGTCCTTGACCGAGACGATCAGAGTGCCCTCTTTGAGCTGACTGATTGGCGCCTTCAGTTCGAGTTCCCACACGCCAGGGGCCACCGAGCGGAAGCTCTTGGCAAGGTTCAGCCCGGCGGGCATGCCATTGACCATGAAGCTGGCCGTCACCTTGAAGCTGGCGGCGTCGAGGCCGGAGTAGCCGTCATGCATGCCGATCAGCAGCCGCCGGATGGGCTGTCCGTGCTTGCCCGCGGCGGGCTCGGCCACCGTCAAGGTGGGCAGCGTCCGGTCGGCGTAGAAGCCAGTCCTGCTGTCAGACTTCGCCGGGTCGTAGGTCAGGTCGATCGGGCAGCCCAGGTCGATCCAGCGGACCAGGGTGCGGCGGTCTTCGTCGCTGAGGGGCTCGACCTTGATGAGCGTACCATCAGCCCGCTTGTACGTGCCCTTCACGGCCTCGACCGGTGGCATGATGCTGCCTGCATAGTCGAGCGTGATGGTGGTGTTCTTCGGGCCCTTGATGACTTCGGGCTGGTCGCGGCCATCCATGCGCTTGCCGAAGATCTTCCAGGTGAGCAGGCTGGAACGCGCTTGCAGTTCGCGAACGTAACGCGAGCCGCGGCGTCCATAGCCGTCGCCGGTGGCGGCCAGCGCCAGATAGCTGGCCGGCGCCTGCGGGGGCAGCAAGTGACTCTTGGTGGCGACCAGGCGATCGTCGTCGAGAACGAGGCCGCCCGCCGGCTTGTCTGCCTTGGAGGTGTGACACGCCGCGCAACTGCGTTGCAAGATCGGGCGGATGTCGTGCCAGTACTCGACATCGACCACGCCCTTGGCGAAACGCAGCCCGGTGGCGTCGTCGTCGTCCCACTGCTTGCCGGACTGGTCGTTCTTCTTGGCAGTCAGCAAGGGCGTCTGCTCGACCAGATCGAAGACCTTGTAGTCGGGCTGTGCGGCCGCGGTTTTCTCGAAGAGGGTAGGCTGCTGGCTGTGCGCGTGGCATCCGCCGCAATCGGCGCGGAACTCACCCGGCCTGACCTGGTGCCAGGTCTGGGCCATGTTCAGCACCATGCCGTGCTTGTCGAGCGTCTGGAAAGTGAAGGAAGTATCCGCCGGTATCTTCGCCAGGAAACTGGTGTCGGGATTGCCGTCCGGATCCTTGGGCTGGCCAGCTCCGTTGAACTTGCGGACAGGAATCTCGCCCAGGATACGCAGGCGTTCGTGGGCGTGGTTATAGAAGCGGCGCTGGTCTTCCCGCGTGTTCGGTTCCTGCAACACGATGCGAATGGCATGGATGTCGCTGTTCGAGTAGACGCCGGCATCGGAACCCTGGTCTTGCCAGGCTCCCGGGCCATTGCGCACTGCCCGGCTCACCGCGGTCACGCCGCCTTCGGGAACTTGCCCGAGGTTGGCGCTCTCACGCTTGTAGAGGCTCGAGGTGCCGACCAGGCCGAATGGCGTGCCCGCGGGCAGGCTCTTGGTCTTGCTCGTCTCCAGCCGGCGCGGCTCGTCGATGCCATAGGTGCGCTTGTAGGGAACCAGCGGCCTGGGCCATTGCTCGTGGTAGTTAGGGTCGTTTTTTATCAAGCGCATCTCGCCCGGGTCGTACGCCGGGGCGCCCGCCTTGATGAGGTAGATGCCAGTATCGTTGCCGACGCGGCGGACGCCGCCCGTCTTGCCGTCGCGGCTGCAATCGTGATTGGGGGACCAGACAGCCAGCACGTGATTGTCGGGCGCGCCGCACGGATGAGTGAGTCGGCCCACGGTGGGGGTCGTCTTGTCGGCACGCACCGAGCAGGCAGCGGGCGCATCGTCGTCGTTGGCGAAGGGCGTCAAGACATCGATGCCATGCGGGCTGAAGGGCAGCCGATACTCCTTGATGCCGCCGCGCGACAGCATCCGCAGGGGACGGTTGCGTTCGTCGAGCGGATAGCCCGGGCCAAAAGAAGGCGTGCCTGCTGGCGCCGTGATCGGGAACTGCAACAGGGTGCCGAAGCCCGCCTGGTTCACGTTGTAGTACATCTCGACGACGGCGCGGCCGTCGGAGCGCTGCGTCTGGAAGTGGAACGACGGCGCCAGGCTCTTGGCCAGGTCGCTCACCAGCGGATTCCAGTTGGTGCCGTCCGGATGGATGGTCCAGATCGACCAGTGCAAGGTGCCGCGCACGCCCTGGTTTTCAAGCGTGCTGAACATGAGGCGGCCATCGGTGAGAATCACCGGGTGCAGGGCACAGCCCAAGTTCAGATGACCGATCGTTTCCACGTTCGTGCCGTCGTCGTTCATGACGGTGAGCTGCATGGCGTGCGAGGTGAAGCTGCCCTTGCGCGGGACGAAGCCGTGCCGGTTGCTGGTAAAGACGATCTTGCCCCCGGGCACCGGGCACGGGCCGGTGTTGTGGATCTTGTCGCGTTCACGCCCCGTCTTGCCCGTCAATTCCAGCAGAAGAACCTGCGAATCGTCGTCGCGATGATAGTAGGCCTTTTCGGTGTGGGGTGGTTGCCGACCCCCGGTGTGCGTCAGGCGGACGATCTTGCGCGTGGGAACGTGGATCTTGTAGATGTCCGAGCCCTCGGTGGCATAGAAGAAGGCATAGAAGACCCACTGCCCGTCGAAGGAGACGTAGGGATCGGCCACCGAGCCCTTGTCGCCCCCTTTCACCAGGACTTCTTCCTTGCCATCGGGATGAAGAAGCATGAGGTCGGCGCCGGGCTCCATCAGCGTGGGCGCACCGACATCGGGCCAGACGAACTTGCCGAGCGGCGCACGCACGTAGACGATGTCGTAGTCGATCTTGAGGTCCTTGTCCTTGGCGACGTGGATCGGTTGTATGTCATAGCGGTCGCGGAGGATGAGCTCGGGCCGAACGGCGTCGTCGGCAGATTCCTTGGCCTGGCTTGGCCAGCACCAGGGCAACAGCCCCACGAGAACAGCCACCACGACCAAGAAGCCACGAGTCAATGTGCTACGCATGGTTCACCTGCCGTTTCGAGGAGGGTCGAGCGGAGGGCAACATTCGGTGGGACGATCTGATGCTAACCTCCCCCACTGCGAGCACCGCGATGGAAGTTGTAAAAGCCGGATTAGGTTGGTCGAAAGTGTCTGCAATGTGTTGTCGGCGAAGAATGCACCGCCGCTACGATTGGCTCATGCAAAGTTGTAGACGAGAGGCAGCCGCTTCTCAGCCCGTTGTACGGCTAAAGCGTGAGGATACCGTACGATTGGCAGCATGATGGCCCGCCTGTCCGCGCAGCACCATGCCCAGGTCGAGCCCCACCAGTTCGACCAGGACGCGGGCAGTCTCACTAGATGAAAAGCTGCACGACTTCAGGCCAGGCAACGCTCCAGGATGCGAATCTCTTCCTTGTCCACCAGACGCACGGGCCGCAGGCCATCGGCCATCAGCTGGGAGTGCGGATCGATGCCGAGCTGGTGGTAGATCGTCGCCGCCAGGTCTTCAGGAAAGCACTCGTAGTCCGCCTGGGTCATGCCGTCCTCGTCGGTGGCGCCGACCACGTTGCCGCGCGCGAAGCCGCCGCCCGCCAGGAGCGCAAACTGCGTGCCGCTCCAATGGCTACGGTGCGTCGGGCCGCGGCCCTGCTCCCCCATGGCAATCACGATGGTGTCTTTGAGCAGACCGCGCTCATCCATGTCCTCCAGGAGGGCAGACATGCCCCGGTCCCATTCCGGAATCAGTTTGGGCTGCCCCTTGACGTTGTCGGGCGCGCCGTGCCAGTCCCAGTTCTGATTGTCGACGTGCACGAAGGGAACGCCGGCCTCAATGAGCCGCCGCGCGATGAGCAGGCTGCGGTTCTGCTCGGCACCCGAGATCAGGTGCTTCGACTTGCCGTAGCGGTCGAGCACCTTGGGATCTTCCTTGGACAGATCGAAAGCCGCCTTGATCTTGGGCGAGCGGAGCATGTCGAAGGCTTTCTGCTGATGGCGGTCCATGGTCTCGACGAGCGGGTCGAGGCGGTCGAGGGCGCGGAGCTTGCGGTCGAAGACCTTGCGCAGGTTGTCGCGGGCCTCGAAAGCGTTGATGTCGAGGTGCGGAGCGGCCAGCATGTCGGCCATCGGGTTCTTGCCCGAGCCATCGGGCTGCACGACGAGCGGTTCGAAGGCGGGCCCGAGGAAAGAGCCGCCGATACCGGGCACGCCATCGCCACCGGCCGAGAAGTAATAGTTGAGGGCCACGTAGCCGGGCACGTCGCGCGGCACGCTCTTGACCTTGGATACGATCGAGCCCATGGTCGGGTACGCCAGCGTGCTGGGTGAGCGCGGGTTGCCGGTGAGCAGGTAGGAGAGGGCGGCGTGCTGCTGCGGCCCGTGCTTGCCCACCCAGAGCGAGCGGAGTACGGTGTACTTGTTGGCGAGGCGGGCCATGCGCGGCATCAGCTCGCTGACCTGCAGCCCCGGCACGCTCGTCTGGATCGGCTTGAAGAGCGGGCGGACCACGTCTTTCTTGGAGTCGGGCTTGAGGTCGAACATGTCGATCTGCGAGGGACCGCCGTACATCCAGACCAGAAGGACCTGCTTGGCGCGAGCCGTGCTGGCGGCCGCCTGGGCGCGGGCGCGGAATAGCTGTGGCACGGACAGGCCAAAGAAGGTCGCGCCGCCCACGCGCAGGAAGGTGCGCCGGTCATAACGCCGATACTCTCGACATCCCGGGTTCATGGCTGACTCCTAGTAGTTGACCTGGAACTCGCGTGTATTGAGGAGGCCCCAGAGCACGTCTTCGAGTCCCTTGCGCAGGGACGCGCTGGTCTTGAGGTGCTCGAGGGCCGCTTGCAGCTCGGGTGCAGAGGGGGGCCTGCCCAGGGCACGCAGGAACAGTTCCTCCACGCGCTGGGCATCATTCCTCTTGGCGTCGGCGGCCACGAGGGCGACGCGCCCCTTGTCGTTCTCGATCTTGCCGCGCACTTCCGGGTGGTTGGCCAGGAAGAGGAGCTGCGGCAAGGTGGCCTCGCGCCCTTGCTCGCAGTCGCACTGGACGCTGGTGCGGCGCCGCTCTCGGCCAAAGGTCATGTAGCGAAAGGGCTCGGTGATCAGGCGATAATAGACGACATCGACCATGACGCCGGCGGCCAGCAGGCCGCGCTCACCGTCGCGCAGCAGCCAGTTGCTCGAGTACTTTTCCTGGGCGCCGGTGGCATCGTTGAGCAGGTCGAGGATGATCTCGCCGGGGAGGCGCCGCAGGTAGAAGCGGGCGTAGTTGCGGTTGTCGAGGCTGCCGGCCTCGCTCCCCTCGTGGCTCTGCTGATAGGTGCGGCTCTGGAGAATGGTCCGGTGCAGCCACTTCAGGTCGTAGTTGTTCTTGACGAAGCCCTGCGTCAACTCGTCGAGCAAGCGCGGGTGCGTGGGCGGGTTGAGCGGCGAAAGGTGATCGGGCGGATCGACGATGCCGCGGCCCAGGTAATGCGCCCAGACGCGATTGACCAGGGCGCGGGCAAAGAAGGGATTGTCGGGCTTGCGCAGCCAGTCCATGATGAGCTGGCGGCGGTCCACGTCCACGGCGGGCACAGGTAGGGACGGCTGGCCTAGCAGGCGCAGCTCGCGCGACGATTGGCTGCCCAGCGAATTGCGCACGCTGGCCGCCTGGATGCCGCCAGTGAGAGGCGTGACCTCGCTACTGGCCAGCTCGCGCAGAGCGCTCAGCTTGGCTTGCAGCGAGGCAGCCCGGGCCTTGTCGGCGGCGTCCTTCGACTTGCTCAATTCCTTGACCTGGGCGTCCCACTTCTTCATCTCATCCTTGAGCTTGTCGAGCTGGGCAGCAACGGCCTTGCTGTTTGGCCCGCCGCCCGAGCGCGTGGAAGTGAAGAAGTTGGCGAAGCTGAGCAGGTCTTCTTGCTGCCAGACGTCGTACGGATGGCGGTGGCACTGGGCACACTGAAGCCGGAGCCCCAGGAAGGAATGTGCGAACTGGACGGCGCCTGGCACCCCGGTAGCGCCATCACGCTGCCAGTAGAGGTCGAGCGTGCGGCGGGCGTTGTAGCCCGAGAGCAAGGGCTCGGTCAGCGGGCGTTGTTTCTTCCGGGCCTCGGTAGTCTCGGCCGCGAGAGCCTGGTGCTCCTTGATCCAGTCGTCGAGCGTGCGGTCTTCCATGGTGTTGGAGACGAGGATGCGCTCAACGAGCTTGTCGTAGGGGACGTTCTCCTGGAGGCGGGCGCGAAGCCATTCATAGAAGCGGATGCGCAGGAGCTGCCCGGCAAGAATGTTGTTGCTGCCATCGTTGCCGCGTTCCACCGGCTTGATGAGGTCGGAGAACTTGGCGGCCCACAGCTCGGCGTAGCCCGGTTTGCCCAGCACCGCCTCGATCTTCTTGGCACGCTTGCCTGGGTCCTTGTTTTCAAGGAAGGCGTGAACCTCGTCGGGCTCCGGCAGCCGGCCCGTGACATCCAGATAAAGACGGCGCAGAAAAGTGGCATCATCACATAAAGGTGCCGGCGGAATGTCGAGCGCCTGTAGCTTGGCCAGTACGTGGGTATCGATGAAGTTGTGCGGCTTGACTGCCGGGAAGCCTTTCTTCTTGGCCGGCACGACCACGGCCTGGGCGATGACCGGCTCGATGCCGTAGCGCACGACGATGGCGGTGTCGCCCAGGTTGTGGGCCCGCACCAGGCCGGTGCCATCCACGGAGACGATCTCCGTGGCCTGTACCTCGAAGCGGCAGAAAGCGGTCACGTCGGCGCGGCTGCCATCGCGGTAGGTGGCCTCGACCTTGAGTCGATAGTTGCCTTCCGGGTGGACGATCTGCTCGACGGGTTCGACGGCCAGGCTTTTGAGGGCGGAGTCTTCCTGCTTGTCGAGTGGAGCGCCGGCGGCGATCCAGTCGCGGAGCAGCGTGTAATCGGGGCTGCCCACGGAAGTTCGCTTGCCGCCGCCGTGGTTGACCTGCCCGGTCGCCTTCAAGAGCATGAGGCTCTGATCGGGATGAAGCGGATTCAGTCGGCGGCCGAGCACTTCGCGTGTGAGCCGTTCGTGGTCGAGGGCCGGCAGCCCGCCGAAGAGGGAAAGTCGCAGGCCACCCTGGCCAAACACCGTGCCGTGACACGCACCCCCCGCGTTGCAGCCAAGCTTGGCCAGCACGGGGACGACCTCGCGCGTGAACGACGGGGCTTTGGCGGCTGGCTCTGCAGCCTCGAGCGGGGCTGTGATCAGCATTGCCACAGGCAGCGTGATGGCGGCACGGAGGGAAGCGTGAACGCTCATGGAGACCTCGCGGTCAGGGGCATGTGGAACGTTCAAGTCTCGTCACAGCAAACGGTCTGAGGAAGGACTGCCACGGCAGGTTTAGGTGAGGCGCCCTGTTTCTTGAACGATAAAGTAACCTGAGTAATGCCCTGTGTCAATCTTTTTCTTGCTCGCATGCCAGGCTGCGGCGAAGGGGTTCAAACTTGGCGACCGAGACGCGGGTCCGGATCACGGTGTCAGGCAGAAGCGCTGCACGGCTTCCACTACTCTGCATTCTTGTCAGTCTTCTCTTGCACGATGACGATCCAGCCGGTGTCCTGGACGGGCTCGAAAGCGGCTAGCCAGCATGTGCGAATCTGGCAGCCCCACGATCAGGGCTGCAATTTGCCACCGCACTGCTCGCCGCCGCAACTGGAACATCGGCAGCGGCCCGACCGAAGCTGCTGCAAGAACTACCGCGAGTGCTTGAAAGGATCTGCCATGCGCCGGGCCGAATGCGGCAGTGCCGGGGTGGCAGCCTCAGAGCGTTCTACGTCAGTAGCCCCAACTCCGGGATGGATTCTGAACGCTCTGCCGCCACCCAAATAGACGAAGCTCACACGTAGATCGTAAGCCCCTTTAAGTTCCTCCGGATTGCTGGGCCGATGTCCGGCATGAAGGTCATCGTCGAGTGATAGACCTCAAGGGCCTCAGCGCGAATGCGATGACCGAAGCAATGGAGCTTGCCGCGGATTTCTAAGCCCATTTGCCGGTTGCGTGCCAAAAGAGTGGGCTATCTCGGGTCGATCGGACTTGTCGGGCGGTGTTGGGTAGGTAAAATGAGCGTCAGACATGGCGACCTCGTTGCCTCGGCCGGCGGGTGGCATTATCGGCCAACTTCATAGAGTTGCTGGTGTCTGACTCGATGTAAGTGCTTGCTACTGGGGAATGGTGTAACGGTAGCACAGCAGACTCTGGATCTGCTTGTCTAGGTTCGAATCCTAGTTCCCCAGCTCATTTAACAGCCACCAGAATAACGACTTAAGGAAAACAGGCACTTCAACTTCTGCAATTCTTCTGCACTTATTGGGCTGAAACTGGCGTGGCGTTGGTGATCAATCCTTCTGCCATCAGCGACAGTCCCATGTTAGGTAGGACGGTCAGTGCCCCAGCCTTTGTGTCGGTGGCGCCGGCGTTGCCTCTTGGCCTGGTGGCCGTTGGCCGACAAAGTCGTGGATGATGCGCTGGTCAACGCCGCTGCTGGCCAGGGCCTGAAATGAAACTGTGCCGCAGCACCTGCCCATTTCGAGCGTTCCTGCATCCAGCCGGAGAGTGCTTCGCCAACGCGCCGCGTCGTCCGTCCCTTCACGCGCTCCGCTCCGTTGCTCGAAGTCGGGGGAAGTGGCGGGGGTGGTCAACCTTGGATATTAGGCGGAGATCAGCGCGTAGACTTGGCTGCCGATTCGGCGTGCTGACGTGCGAATCGCGAGATTCGCCAGCGTGGCACCCTGGGATGTACTCCAATTGCCAAGCTGCTCGAACTCATCTTGGCCGAGGCCGGTCATTTGCGCCAAGTGGATCGGACTTGCTACCGGAACTCGCATGTTTGGAATAAACATCAGGCCAGCCTCGCGCGCCGTGCGACTATAGCCCTGCGGCGTTATTCGCAAAGCTTCGTCCACTCCAGGTTTGTTTCGGCGGCTCCGATGCTCTGCGATGAGTGCGGCGGCAGGACGAGGCCAGTGCTTTACAATTGCCTTGATCGTGGACAGTAGGCTTGCCGTGGGCGCGTGCCGAGCTCGAATCGCATCAACGATTCCGAAATGGAGTACATTGCAGACAGCGAAGCTCTGGACGAGAGGACAAAACGCCGGCGCATAAAATGCGATCTCAGCGGCCACGGCGTCGATCAAAGCCTCAACAGGATTGCTTGCTTCAAATTGGTGCCTCCGTAATGGAAGCATCTGCTGAGGCGGCTCCGCGACTCGGTGGGAAAGCTCATGGCAACGACTCCAGTAACCTCTTGCAGAGGATTCCTGAAGATTGAGCACTGCGACCCACTGATCGGCGTCCCGCTCTTTTGCATTCATCCGTTGAAACAGGAGCGCATCGATGCCAGGCTGCTCAAGCTCTCCACGCAATTGTGCGAAGCCGATCTCTTTTTTGCCCTGCAGGTAACGGGCTTCAAGGTCCTGTATGTCCTTCGCAGTGTAGACCTCTTCGAACTTCAAGTGGAGGTATTCGCCTATCCCGGAAACGATTTGCTCGCCCGTGCATGGAAGTAGTCGATCTACTACCGGCGCGACTCGGGACAGACAGGCCTCAGTGACTTCGGTCGTGAAGTCGCTCGCAGGGTATCGGCTCTTGATCTGGAGATGCTTAGCGATCTCATCCATTCGCATGAGGTCTTGGGCAGTGGCTTGTCGTGTTCGCGCCATCAACTCCTCTCCTGGCTCGCGGGCAGGTAGTCCTTCACTTGTTCATAGAATCTCATCCAATCTTCCACACTCCATTCACGAGCTTCAGACTTTGACCGACGTGCCGTCAACGACCGCTGTCCTTGCAAAAGTGTAAGTGTGGCTCGATGCGACAAGTTCAACTTCTCAGCGGCCACTGACAGCGCAACGGGGATGCTCACGACATTCGTTGCGTCACTTTCTTTTGATTCGTCCAGCAGATTCTCCAAAGAGAGCCCGATTCCCTCCGCGATCTGTGCCAGCTTGTCGACGGAAACAGCGGGAATACCACGCTCGACTTCCGAGAGATATCCAGCGCTCACTCCGGATCGCCTGGCCAATTCATGGACTGTCAGCTGCTGAGCGTTGCGAAGCCGTCGAACCTTCCTTCCCACTTCAACACGATCAAATTCGGCCAAGATTACCTCATGTTCAGACGTACACTTTATGTAGATCGCTATAGAGAATATAATCTCTATAGCGATTAAACTTCGCGATGGCGATACACCATCTCTATCGCGACTTTACTTCTTCGATCGTGGATCGTCTAGTAGGGCACCAAACTTTTTGGAGAAGTCATGGCTCCTCAGTTCGCGTTTCCCAAGAAGAAGGGCGTTATCTTCTGGCCGGTGGGCACGGGAGATTCGACAACCATCATCCTGAAACCGGGGGAAATCGTCATGCAGATCGACCTGCGCCACTTGGCCAAGGCCGACGACGATGACAATCCAGAATGGCCGATCATCGACTACTTGGTGAGATTGCTCCCGAAGAAGCATGGCCGCCCGTATCTAGCGGTGTTCGTGCTGACGCATCCCGACAAAGACCACATCCAGGGCTTCGAGGAGCTTCTCAAAAAAGTGGATATCGGGGAACTTTGGCACACGCCGAAGATTTTCCGCGACCAGTCCAATCAAGAATCGCTGTGCGATGATGCTAAGGCATTTCGGAGGGAATCGCACCGGCGCCGGAAGGCCATTGCCGACAACCCGAACAATATCAAGTCGGGTGACCGACTTCGCGTGATCGGTCACGACGACATTCTCTTGGAGGACGACTACAAGAAGCTGCCAGAAAGCTGCAAATCGAGGCCGGCAGAGATCGTTCGCTCTGTTGATGGCATCAACCTCACGGGTCAATTCGAGGCATTCATCCATGCGCCGTTCAAGGACGATCAGGCGAAGGACAAGAACAACACGAGCCTGGCGCTGAACGTCGTGCTGCGCGAAGGGGATAAAATCGGTCAGTTCATGTTCTTCGGTGACCGAGAATACCCGACGATTAAGCGGATCTTCACAAAGACGGAAGAGCGCAAGACGTTCATTCCGTATCTGTACTGGAATGTCATGCTCTGCGCCCATCATTGCTCCAAGGCCGTCATGCATTGGAAGGAGGAAGGCGATTCGAACGAGCGTTTCAAGAATGATATCATGGATTTCTTTAGCAAGTACAATCGCAACAGTGGCGGGTTCATCGTCGCAAGTTCCTTATCGGAGTTCACCGACGGAGAAGGTGACAACCCGCCTCACAAGAAAGCTCGCCGAGAGTATGAGAAGATCGTGAAAGCGGGACGGTTTATTTGCACTCATGAATATCCGTCAAAGGAAAAGCCTGTCCCGTTGGTCTTCACGGTCGACAAGGACGGTTTCGGATTTGACGATGACCGAAAGCGGCCCGTAGGACCGTCCGGCCTGGCTGCAACCGTCGCAACGGCACGAGGGAGCACGAAGCCGCCCTCCAGTCAGACCACGTTTGGAGACATCTGATGACACCTGGTCAGCAGCGATCAATTCGGGAGTTGCAGCGTTTGCATGCGGTGAACCCGGATGACTTTGAACTACTTTCTGAGCCCGGAATAGTCGAGGGTAGAGTTCTCGTGCCCTTCAGTATTCGGCTGGGGCCGATGGAATTCGCAGCGGGCGGCTTAGAGTTGCGCGAACGTGAAGAGTTCATCTTACATATTCCACCCGACTTTCCGTTCGAGTATCCGCGACTGACCGTCACGCATGATAGGTTTGCAGGATTCCCACATGTCATTTGGGTGCATACGATTTGCCTCTACCGCAGCGCAGTGGATTGGAACCCCCGCGACGGCCTGTTTGGGTTTTTCGACAAGTTGCAGGCGTGGCTGGGCAGAGCAGCAACAAACAACTTGGACCCGGTTGACGCAGCCCTTGAACCCCCGCACCACGTCACGGATTTCTCTCAAGTACCCTTCGTCGTGCGTGCAAATGCGCCCGTCGCGCCTGGATCATTTTGGATTGGATTTGCCCAACTTGAGAAGTCTACGAACCGCACTGAACTGGTCGCGTGGTCGGAGACGGGTGAAGACTGGCCACCAGATCGGACACCAGCGCTCGCCGTGATGCTTCCGAAGCCGTTGCCGATGGAGTTCCCGAAAATGGGTAAAGACTTGTTCCGGGAACTGGAGAAACAAGACATCGACCGCCACAATGTGATCCGGTTTC
>JBFWSD010000025.1:0-15850 GCA_050248575.1 Gemmataceae bacterium | reverse complement strand
GCCGGGCGCCAGGCGGGCCTGGGCCGCCACATGGGGCGAATGGGCTGGTCCGCCAATGCAATAGGTGCCCAGCTCGCTACTGCGGATTTCGGGGTGAGCCCGGAAGATCATCTCCACCGAGTTGGCTAAGTCGAGCTCGAAATCGAGATTGCAGGCCTCGCAACGGCCGTGGTCTTTCAAGTTGCGCAGCGTCTCCTGGATCTGTGCCGGGATGCGGCACACCGGGCAGAGGATGTCCCAGAACAGGAGCAACAGCCCTTCGTGGGCGCCGTGCAGGCAGGCGGAAACGACTTCTTCCTCGTCGAGGCCAAGCCGCCGCGCCAGGGCCCGCGGGCGGATGCGGGCCACTTCCTGATCCGCCGCCTCGGCCAGGAAGGTACCAAGCTGCTCCACCACCAGCGGGCTGACCTGTCGTTCGATGACTTTCTCCAGCGCCTGCTGGAGGCGACGTTTGCGGGCGTTCGGCAGCGCCACCGGGGATTCGAAGGGGTCGACAACGGCTTGCGGGCCAAGCTTGCCCGTGACCGCCTCGTCGATGCGGCGATAGACGCGGCCCAGCGATTTCTTGGCCTTGATGCCGACCTCGACGGCGGCGAGCGTGCGGCCCAGCAGGTTGGCGGGCTCGAGGCGGATGGAGTGCGTGAGCGTGGTGCCCCCGCTGCGGCGCGGATTCATCTCGACG
This sequence comes from Gemmataceae bacterium, assembly GCA_050248575.1. GTDB lineage: Bacteria > Planctomycetota > Planctomycetia > Gemmatales > Gemmataceae > JBFWSD01. Next base: position 15,168 of record JBFWSD010000025.1, on the reverse strand, counting down.
ATGGAGACGAACCACTTGAACGGGCCGCGGCGAAATTCGCGGAGCACCCCCATGCGGCGGCCCTCGATCCACTCGAAGGGATGTTCCTGCCACTCGCTGACGACGCCGGCATACTGAATACGGCCCATGAGTCGGCGCGACTCGTCTTCTTCTTCATTGCTGAAGGCCACCGACGACAAGCCGATGGCCCGGTTGAGCCGCTCGGTATTCGAGACATGGGGCCACAACTGGGTGGGCGACGCTTCCAGTTCCCAGGTGAAATCGTACTTGAGGACGCGGTTTGGATCGGTCTCGGGCAGGCGCGGATGCAAGGCGATGTTGGTCGGTTCGCCGCGGCGCAGCCTCTCGATGTCCTCGAGCATGGCCCGTGCATGCGGGTAGCGCTCTTCGGGAGACTTGGCCAGCGCCTTCTTGATGAGCTGCCAGATGCTGTCGTTGACTTCGGGGACGAGGCGGGTGAGATCGGGCACCGGATCGGTGGCATGCGCGACGATGATGCTGACCGCGTCCTCGCCCGCGAAGGGAGGCTGCCCGGCCAGCATGTGGTAAAGGGTGGCCCCCAGCGAGTACACGTCGGCGCGCGGATCCAGTTCCTTGCCGCCGCCTTGCTCGGGCGACATGTAGAACGGCGTGCCCATGACGGTGCCGGCCTGCGTCATCTGCAGCGATTCGGATTGCACCACCTGGCGGGCCAGCCCGAAATCGAGCAGTTTCACGCGTGGGTCGGCCGCCGTGGGCTCGTCGAGCAGCACGATATTGTCGGGCTTGATGTCGCGATGGATGATGCCGCGGTCGTGCGCGTCCTCGAGGGCGCGGCACACGCCCGCTGCGATCGCCAGGGCCAGTTCCGACTTCAGCTTCATGTAATCGATGATCAGCCGGGCCACGTTGGTCCCTTCGACCAGCTCCAGCGCGATGTAGTGGATGCCCTTGTCCTCGTTCACCTCGAGCAAGTTGGCGACGTAGGGGTTGTGGACCTCTGCCAGCATGCGTGCTTCCTTGAGGAAGCGGCGCACCCACTTGGGGTTGTCGAGCAGCTCGGGCCGGAGCACCTTGAGGGCCACCGTCTGGTTGTGGGCCAGATCGTCGGCGCGATAGACCGCCCCCATGCCTCCTTCGCCGATCTTGGTGCGCAGCAGGAAGCGGCCCAGTTGTTTGCCGAGCAGCCCGTCGCGGCCCGCGGCCAGCTCTGCCTCCAGCCTGTCGGGCACCAGGAAAGCGGTATTCTGCAAGTTGGTATCCACCTGCTTCTCGGTCAGCAGCTTGTGCAGGCAGTCGTGGAATTGTCTGGCCGTTGGGCGCGCCTCGGGGTCGGTGGAGCGTGCCTGCTGCATGAGCGATTTGATTTCGCGGGCAACATCGGACGGAATCTCGACCGAGAGCGTGTCTCCGGTAGGTTTGCCCGTGATCAGCCAGGCCAGCAGCGAGGCGAGGTCGTGTACGTCGGCGGCAGGGGAGACATCCCCTTCGGGCGGCTCGGTCCAGTCCGTAAGCACTTGAAGGTCGAGCACCTGGTCGAAGATGGCCTCGGTGCCGGTGAAGTCGAGGCGCGGGCTGCCCGCGCGGGTGATGAGGATGTTGCCCGGCTCGAGTCGGCCATGAACCAGGCCAAGGCGATGAGCTTCGGCACAAGCCGCGGCGAGGTCGCGCACCAGCCCGGCGCCGCGTTCCCAGGGGAAGGGGAGTTGTCCGGAAGAAAACTGTAAGAGGCTGGATCCCTCGCCCGCGTCGATGGCAACGTAAGGGGGATCGCTGTCGGGGTTGATGTCGAGGATACGGGCGGCGAAAGGGTGCTCGAGTAACTTCGCTTCGCGCAACCGGGCCAGCAAGGGTTGCCAGCGCTCTTGCTTCAAGCGCGCGCCGCTGAGCAGGCGCACCTCGACCGACGCGCCGCCCTCGTCCTCGGCACGGTAAACGACGCCATCCCAGCCAGCGCCGCGCTGAAACAGCAAGCGAAACCGCCCCAGCTGCATGCTGAGATTCTAGCTCAGCAGCAGTCCATGGTCAGTGGTCAGTGGTTGGTAGTTGCCACTGACCACTACCCCGGTCGTTTCAGTCAATCATGAAGAAGTCGCGCGGGCTGCGCGCATACAGGTGCTGCGGGAAACCGCCAAAGCAGGGCCGCGCCCCGTTGAAGGGCGGGAATGGCGGATGCACATTGTAGTTCGGACCATGCACCGCGCCGTGGCAGTTCGGCGCGTAGAAGCCCGGGCCGCAGGCATCGGGCGTCCACGGACCGCACGGATATTGCTGGCACATGTACGGATTGGGCGGCAACGGCCCCATGTAGTTCGGATAGTACGAAGGCGGGCCGTCCGCCCAGGCCTGCCCGGATCCCGCCAGCACGGCCAGCGTCAGCCCCAGGCACACGATGATGGTCTTCATGAACGAATCCTTTCCAGGGTGCGGATCTTTGGGTGGGAAGACGGGCATGGCCCGTCGCGAAAGCCTAACCCACGATCGGCCCGGATCGAAATGGATCGCCGCTGGCGGAGAAGAATCTCTGGGGTTCTCTGTCGCTACCAGTCGGATAACCGGAGCAGGCCCTATGTCTGACGAAGCGAATCGCCGCGCCCACCTGGAACGTTTTGCCGAACTGGGCGCGAAGCACGCGTTCCGGCGGCGTCGCGGCGTCGCCTTCGAAGGCTGGATCGTCGACGTGGAGACGGATGCGTTCCGGGTGTGTTGGGCGCCCAGCCCCTTCGACGCGGGCCACGATGTCCATGAATGGATCTCCTTCGGCGACATCCTGTCTTCCTCGCTGGCCTACTGGGACGACACGATCGGGCAGTGGATCGATTATCCCGGCGCCTGACGGAAAACCGTTGCCCTGCGAGCAGCCCTTTCTCACAATCACCCGTAACCAACACCGGACCTGGTCCAGGAGATGCCCATGAGCGAGCCACAAGAACAACAGCAACCGCAAGAGTTCAAGTCGGAACAGTACGAGTTCAACGCCGAACAGAACCGCACCATCAACGAGCTGGCAGCCTCCATGGAAGTGGTGGCCATGCTCATGAAGGTCGTCGGCACCATCTTTCTGATCTTCTTCGCCCTCACGCTGATGCGGGCCGTGCAACTGCGCACCGGCTACGGGGCCGTCATCGGCCTGGGGGCTGCCATGCTCATGTCCCTCTCCATCGGCTTCTGGACGTCGGGCTCGGCGGGCTCCTTCCGCCAGATCGTCGAATCGCAGAACCGCGACGTGTGGCACCTTATGAAAGCCATCAAGAGCCTCCAGCACATGTACTCGCTCCTGCGTACCATCATCCTGGGCGGTCTCGTGACGCTGGTCATCGGTCTCGCGCTGCTAGCCTACGAGCGCTACCTGGCAACCCCATGAGACATCCGTCGCTTGCGCGTCCGGCTAACGTCGGCCATCCTGGCTACAATGATACGCCATGAGGCTCGCGGCGACTGTTTCGCTTGTCCTGATGCTGACGGCCTGCACGCGCGGCGACGAGGCCATTTTGCCCACGGGCAAACGCCTTGACGGGACCTTGATCCTCGAGCAGGGCCGCCTCGTCTTTCGCGCGAAGAGTGTCGACCTGCCCGCGGGCAAGCTGGTCCATGTCTTGGTTGACGGCGCGGTATCTCCGTTCAGCAGTGCGCGGCCCCTGACTGTCCATTTTCACCACGACGAACGACTCTCGGGCCGACTGTTTGCCTGCGACAATGACGTGGTCAAGTTGCAGACGGCCTGGGCCGATGCGTTGAACATCCCGCGCCGCTTCGTGGAAGCCATCACCCATGCGGGCAGTCAGGCCGTCCTGCAGCACATCGACTTCGAGACCGACACCAAGCACGTTCAGCTCAAGGGGGCAAGACGGAGCGAGGAAGCCCGCAGTTCCGGGCAACTGGGGCTGAAACTCGATGCCGCCCAGGAAGCAGTATGGACCTTGCCCGCGCCTCTGGAAGCGGGCCGCATCTCTTTCTGGTTCCGCCTGCCCGATCCGCCCGGTGCAGCCAGCGCCAGCGTCCAGGCGGACTTCGGCAGGCCCGAGGAAGCGTTGACGATCGAGCTGGCCGGCCCGGACAAGCATTACAGAGTTGAGACGAAGTTGCCCGGCGACAACAATCAGCTCGAACGCACCGCGGGCTGGCATCATCTCGAGTTGCGCGTGGCCGCCGACTACTTCCTGATTGGCTGCGACGACCGGCTCCTGTGGAGCAGCGGCGACAAGGTGCGTCTGCCGCAGTTGCGGAGCCTGCGTTTCGCTTGCACCAAGGGCAAGCCGCTCTTCCTCGACGATCTGAACGTGGCCCGGCCGATCCCGCCGGCCCCGCGACCGCCCGGCGATCTGCAGCGCGACGAAGCGTGGCTATTCGGCGGCGATCAGCTCTTTGGCAAGGCGGGCAAGATCGACGCCGATGGAGTTGCCTTCGACCTGGGCAAACGCAGCCTGCAGCTTGGCTGGAACGAGCTGCGCGGCGTCTACTTTCCGCCCGATGCTCAGGCGCTCGCGCCAACAAGCACTGGCGCGCATGCCCGCATCACGCTGCGCAGCGGCATCGACGGGGCAGCCGATCAGCTCATCGGCGTGGTCGTCGGACTCGATGACAAGCTGCTGAAACTCCGGCATCCACTTCTGGGTGAACTCAAGATCGAGAAGAAGCGGATTGCACGCGTGGATCCGCTCGTACAGGGCCGCCGCGTTGAAGTCGCGCCGGGCCAGAACTGGAAACTCGACACGCCAGCCGCGGGTCAGCTCTTCATCGCGCCGCGCGGCTCGAGCGCGCGGCCCGTGCTGGCGACGGACTGGCCGGGCACGCTGCAAGTGAATGGCCGCAAGCTCGCGAATCCTCAATTCACCAACGCGACCCCAAGCCTGCGCCGGGAGCTGCCCGTTGCGTTCTTGCGGAAGGGAGTGAATCGTTTCGACGTGCTGCCCACCAAGGAAGGGCAGCAGGCGATCCCATTCCTCATCGTGGTCGAGCTGCCTGACCGGCCCTGAATACAATGTTCGTAAAGGATGCGAGGATCACTCATGCCGATACGCACCAAGCGCTGGAATGACGCGGCCGCCGCGGACGATGGCTTCCGGTTGCTGATTTGCCGCTACCGCCCGCGTGCACTGCCAAAGAAAGACGAGACCTGGGACGCCTGGTGGAAGGACCTGGGCCCAAGCAAGGAACTGCACGCCGATTTCTACGCGAAAGACGGCGGGCTGCCCATCTCGATGCCCGAGTATCGTCGCCGCTACCTGGAAGAGATGCAGGGACAGAAAGACAAGATCGCCGAACTGGCCCGTCGCGTCCAAGCGGGCGAGACCATCACGCTGCTCTGCTCGTCGGCCTGCACACGCGAGAGCCACTGCCATCGCACGCTGCTGAAGCAACTGATTGAGGAAGAGCTGGCGCGGCAAACTCCCACTCAATGACCAGTGGCAACTACATTCCACTCATCTCCTTGCCGGCGGCGCAGTTCGAGCCTGCCCGTGAAGCGTTGTCCGGACAGATCGACAACAACCTGATCCGGGCCGTCTTCCATCCAGGTGAGGGTGCCCGCATCCCAGCGGGCAACCTGGCCCCGGTTGTCCGAGACGGGACCTTCGTAATCGAGATACATCTTGCGATGAGAGGCCAGATCGTGGGCGGTGCCTGCTTGCCCGGGGGAGGGCGGCATCGCGAGCCGCCAGGTACGTAGCGCGTCGCCCGCTTCCAGCATCAGGTCCCAGTGCAAGACCGGGTGATCGTGCTCGAGAATGACGAAGCGTGGCATGCTCAGTCTTTCCGTGTCGATTTCTTCGTGGGGGGCTGACGTGGCCCGCTTGCCTGCCGTACAATCTACCCCAACCGATACCAGAACACATCCGAAAGGAGCGGGCGTTCACGATGAATACTGCACGCAGATTCGTGCTGTTGCTGGCCGTGCTGAGTGGGTTTGGCTTTGCCGCCGTGGCCCATGCCGACGAGGGCATGTGGCTCTTCAGCAAGCCCCCGGCGGTCTACCTCAAGGAAATGTACAACTTCGAGCCCACCAAGGACTGGCTCGAGCACCTTCAGAAATCATCGGTCCGCTTCAACAACGGCGGCTCGGGCTCGTTTGTCTCCGCCGACGGGCTGGTCATGACCAATCACCACGTCGGCTCCGATTGCCTGCAAAAGCTGTCCGACGAGAAGCACAACTATTACAAGGACGGTTTCCATGCCCGCACTCGCGCCGAGGAAAAGAAGTGCGTCGACCTCGAGCTGAACGTGCTCATGTCGATCGAGGATGTCACCGAGCGCGTCAATGCCGCGGTGAAAAAGGGCATGTCGGCCGATGAGGCGGCCCGGGCCCGCCGCGCCATCATGGCCGAGATCGAAAAGGAATCCCTCGATAAGACCAAGCTCCGCTCCGACGTGGTCACCCTGTATCAGGGCGGGCAGTACCACCTCTATCGCTACAAGAAATACACCGACGTACGCGTGGTCTTTGCCCCGTCGCAGCAGATCGCCTTCTTCGGCGGCGACCCGGACAACTTCGAATACCCGCGCTACGATCTCGATTGCATGTTCTTCCGAGTCTATGAGGACAACCAGCCCGCCAAGCTCGAGCACTACCTGAAGTGGAGCAAGGACGGGGCCAAGGAAGGGGAACTGGTCTTCGTCTCGGGTCATCCGGGCCGCACCGATCGGCTGGCGACGGTGGCCCGCCTCAAGTATCTCCGCGACACCGGCTTCCCCGAACTGCTCGATCTGCTCTATCGCTGGGAAGTGGTGCTGAAGACCTGGAGCGACCGCGATGAAGAAAACGCCCGTCGCGCCAAGGACTTCCTGTTCAGCGTGCAGAACTCACGCAAGGCACGCCGCGGCGGGCAGGCCGGGCTGCTCGATCCTGCCATCATGAAGACCAAGGTCGACGCCGAAAAGAAGCTTCGCAGTTTCGTCGCCGAGAAGGCTGAGCTCAAGCAATACGCGGATGCCTGGGGCCAGATCGAAGCGGTCGAGAAAGTGCTGATCAAGCACATGAAAGAGCGTCGTGCCCTCGAACTGGGCGCCGCCTTCAACACCACGCTCTTCGACATCGCCCGCACCCTGGTCCGGGCCGCCGAGGAGAAGGGCAAGCCCGACGGCGATCGTCTCCGCGAGTATCGCTCGTCGGCCCTCTCTTCGCTCGAGCAAGGGCTCTTCTCCGAGGAGCCCCTCTACGACGACTACGAGATCCTCAAGCTGACCGACTCCTTGATGTGGTTTGCCGAGACCATGGGGCCGGAACATCCCCTGGTGATCAAGGTGCTGGCGGGCAAGTCGCCCGCCGAACGGGCCAGCGAGCTCATCCTGGGCAGCAAGCTCAAGGATGTGAAGGTCCGCAAGCAGCTTTACGAGGGGGGCAAGAAAGCCGTCGACGCCTCGGACGATCCCTTGATCGCTCTGGCCAAGCTGGTGGATCCGCCTTCGCGCGACGTCCGCAAGATTCTGGACGCTCAGGAAGAGCTGCGGCGGCAGGCCATGACCAAGATTGCCGCCGCCAAGTTCGCGGCCGAGGGGGACAAAACTTACCCCGACGCCACCTTCACGCTGCGGCTCGCCTTCGGCGTGGTCAAGGGCTACGAGGAGAACGGCAAGAAGATCCCGGCCATGACCGAGTTTGCCGGACTGTATGAACGCTCGCAACAGCATCACAACCAGCCCCCTTACGATCTGCCCAAGATCTGGGAAGAACGCAAGGACAAGCTAAACCTGAAGACGCCGTTCAACTTCGTGTGCACGGCCGACATCATCGGCGGCAACTCGGGCAGCCCGGTGGTGAACAAGCAAGGCGAGGTCGTCGGTCTCATCTTCGACGGCAACATCCAGTCGCTGGTGCTGGATTACATCTACACCGAAGATGTGGCCCGGGCCGTCTCCGTTCATTCCGCCGGTATCATCGAGGCCCTCGACAAGGTCTACGACGCCAAGGAACTGGTGAAGGAACTGACGACACGATGACATCGTGGCAACGTGGCGCGATGGAGCCCGGTTTGCCGGGCTTCCGCGCGCAGCGTGCCAGCAATGATAGGGCGATTGGAATGTCGCGGATGGCACCTATCGATATCGCTAGTTGCTGGGCGCGCATCGAGCGCTGGCTTGGCGACAATGTGGCCGAGGTCGTCAAGTCGTTGCCACGCGGAGCGCGACCAGCGGCATTGGCCCGGGCCGAAAAACTACTCCAGTACGAACTGCCGGGCGACTTGAAGGAATATCTATCCATCCACGACGGCAGTGGCGGGCTCTCCCTCCACGATGACGGCAAATTCATGTCCGTCGCGGAAATCCTGGCGGCCTGGAAAAACAACTTCGGTGCCTATGGCGACAACACCACCGATGAATGGGTCAGACCGAGGGGACCGATTCGCAAAAAGCGTTTCCGAAGGAAGTGGCTGCCAATCGTCGATGGTAACGGCTACTACCTGTGCCTCGATCTCGATCCACCAAAGGGCGGGAAAAAGGGGCAGGTGATCGAGTATCTCTGGGAACAGGGCCGTGGCCCGACTCGGGTAGTCGCGCCCAGCTTTTTCCAGCTCATCTCCAAGTTCGTCAAGGACTTGGAAGCGGGCAAGTACGAGGTCAACCTGAATATCGCTGGTCAGTTTGGATACCTCTCGAAGGACTAAGAACCGTCTCTGTCAGCGGAGATTACCGTGAGAAACACACTCTGTACGGCACTGACCGTGATCCTCGTTTCGAATGTCCAGGCCGAGGTCACGGGCCCCAAGCCTTTCGGCAAAACTCCCGACGGCAAGGCCGTCGAGTTGTACACGCTCAAGAACAAGAACGGCATGGAAGCCCGCCTGATCACCTACGGGGCCACGCTTACCCACCTGTTCGTCCCCGACAAGGCGGGCAAGCTCGCCGACGTCGTCCTTGGCTTCGACGACCTCGAAGGCTACCTCTCCGATCGCAACGCGCACTTCGGCTGCACCACGGGCCGCGTCGCCAACCGTATCGGCGGGGCCAAGTTCACCCTCGACGGCAAGGAGTACAAGCTGGAGGCCAACAATGGCCCCAACCACCTCCACGGCGGCACCAAGCGGGCCCTCGACAAGGTCATCTGGAAGGTCCGCAAGGGCACCACCCAGCTTGGCGACTACGTCTCGTTCGACTACACCAGCCCCGACGGCGAGGAGGGTTACCCCGGCAAGCTCGAGTGCAAGGTCTCCTACATCCTCACTCCCGACAACCGGCTGATCATCCAGTACGAAGCCATGTGCAACAAGCCCACGCCGGTCAACCTCACCAACCACACATACTTCAACCTGGCCGGGCAAGGCGCCGAGTCCTGCCTCGAACACGAACTGATGCTGGCCGCCGACCAGTACACGCCCGCGGACAAGACCCTCATCCCCACCGGCAAGATCGAAGCGGTGAAGGGCACGCCCCTCGACTTCACGAAGTCCAAGAAGATCGGCGCCGACATTGCGAAGCTCTACGACACGCAATTCCTGGGCTACGACCACAACTTCGTCTTGCGGGAGCGCGAGAAAGACAAGCCGACGCTGTCGGCCCGCGTGCGCGAGCCGTCGTCCGGCCGCGTCATGGAAGTGCTGAGCACGCAGCCCGGCATCCAGCTCTACACCGGCAACTTCCTCAAGGGCCAGAAGGGCAAGACGGGCAAGACCTACGCCAAGCGCAGTGCCTTCTGCCTCGAAACGCAGCACTTCCCTGACTCGGTCAACCAGCCCGAGTTCCCGAGCGTGATCCTCAAGCCGGGCGCACTGTACGAGCAGATCACCATCTTCGCCTTCTCGACGGAGTGATGACCCTCTTGGACACCGTGGTGCGAACAGGTACAATCGCCAGATGAGTTTTGCGTCTTTCCACGTGAGACACCAGCCATGCCCACCGACGGTCCTGTCAAGCTGATGGCTCTGCTGGCACTTGCCTCTTTTCTATCGGGGTGTGACAGCGGCCAGGGCTATCAGAGCATCTCGGGGATCGTGAAGTTCCAGGGCGCCCCCGTGGAGCAGGGTCGAATTCAGTTCTTCACGACCGGCGAAAACCCCACTCCCCAGGGCGGCGCCATGATCGTCAAGGGCGAGTATCGCGTCCCGCGCGAGCATGGCCTCAAGCCGGGCAAGTACCTGGTCCGCATTTCCTCTCCGGAAAGCACGGGCGCGGCGGGCGCGGACGACATGGCCCCTCCGCCCACCCGTGAGCGCATCCCGTCGAAATACAACACCGCCAGCGAGCTCACCGTGGAGGTGCGGGCCGGCGAGCGCGGCGAGTTCAACTTTGACCTGGAGTCAGGAGAAGTTCCATGACTGCACGCCGCCGCGGCTTCACCTTGATCGAACTGCTCGTGGTCATCGCCATCATCGGCGTGCTGATTGCCTTGCTCTTGCCTGCCGTCCAGAAGGTGCGCGAGGCAGCCAACCGGGCCAGGTGCCAGAACAACCTCAAGCAGCTCTCCCTGGCCATGCACCATTATCACGACAGCACGCTGACGCTGCCCGCGGGCAGCACCCGCCGCAATTCGGGGGGCTGGCAATTGACCATTTTGCCCTTCGTCGAGCAATCTTCCCTGCACAAGCTCTTCCAGGGCTACGGCACGGGCAGCCCGGGCGTTTACGGTCAACCAAACATAACGAATGTCACCAGCGTACAACTCCCGATCAGTACCTGTCCGAGCGACCGCTTCGCCTTGAGAGGGCAGCAAACTTACAACGGCTGCTCGTACCACAACTATGCGGGCAACTTCGGCAACACCGCCGTCGGTGATGGCACGGTCGGCAGCAATAGCACCTTCATGCGCACGGAACCAACGTACAACGGGCTCACCTTCGCGGGCGCTCCGTTCCGCTACGACAGCCCGCAGCGACTGTCCGATATTGCCGACGGCACGAGCAGCACCTTGTTGCTCGCCGAGGTGATTCAGGGGCACGGACAGGATGTGCGTGGGTTCACTTGGTGGGGAGACGGGGAGGCCTTCGTCACCTCCCTTCGTCCCAACGACTCCAATCCGGACGTGGTGAGCCATTCCTGGTGCAACAACAGCCCGCCCAATCCTCCGGGCAACTGCGGTGAGACGGTAACCACCCCGGACTTCGGCGTGGTCCGCGCCTTTGCGGCCCGCAGCCGACATCCGGGCGGCGTGAACGCCTCCATGAGCGATGGCAGCGTTCGTTTCTTCGCCAACGGCATCGACCCGCTCACCTGGCAGCAACTGGGCACGTCACAGGGCAACGAAGTGATCCAGGGCAGCTACTAACGGCTGAAGGGCGAGCGGCCCTCCAGGACATGACACGCACTGCAAGGAACGCTGCGCGAAGAAGCCCGTGAACCGGGCTCAGCGGCACCGACCGTGTCGTGTCACTGTATCCGTGTGGCCCCGCGTCTCCGCGTCACGTCACTTCTTGATCTTCGCGAGCGCCTGCTCGGCGGCCTGGCGAACGTTGCCGTTGTCGTCCTTCAAGGCCTTGGTGAGTGGCTCGAGGGCTGCGGCGTCCCCCACATCGCCCAGCACATAGGCCGCGGCGCGGCGGACGGCGGGGTCCTTGTCGTCCAGGCCGCTAAACAGCGCGGGCAACGCCGTCTTCTTCTGTTCAGGATCGACGCGCACCAGCGTCAAGGCGGCGCTGACGCGTACTTCACCGTCGGCGTCCTTGAGAGCCTTGGTCAGGGCTGGGACAGCTGGCTTGGCTTGCTCGGCCAGTCGGCTGAGCACGGCCGCCGTGCTGATGCGCACGTCCTTGTCCTTGTCTTCCAGCCCGGTGGCCAGCACGGGCACCACCCCGTCCACCTTGTCGGCAATCCCTTCCAGGGCAAACAGCGTGGTGATGCGCACGCTCTTGTCGTCGTCCTTCAGCGCTTTGGTCAAGACAGGCAGCAGCGTCTTCGGATCGCTGTCGATCTTGATAATCGCCGCGAGCGCGAAGCTGCGGATCTCGCGATCGGAATCGGTGAGCGCCTCGCCCAGGGCAGGAATCGCTTCGCGGGCGTCGCCGCCGATCTTGGAGAGGGCAATGCCCGCCTGCCGCCGCACGCCCGCGTCCTTGTTCTTGAGGGCCATGGCCAGGGCGGGGACCGCCGGCTTGCCGATCTTGGCCAGGGCATTGGTGAGGATTTGCCGTGTTTCGCCCTCGGTCTTGCCGAGCTCGGCGATGAGGAGAGGCACGGCGACCTTGGCCTCGGGCCCTAGCCCCATCAGCTCGCGGGCGGCCGGGGCACGCTGGTTGACGTTGTTGCCCTTCACCTGTTCGATGAGCGACTTGACCTTGCAGATCGTCGGATCTTCCTTGAGCCCGGGCACAAGCGGATCGTTCTGGGCCGGGCCGCCGCACGCCAGGATGTTCAGAGCGAGCACCGCGAGGGCAAGACGCTTGAGGTCCATGTCGATTCTCCGGAAGGCGGGAGGTCAAGACGCGGCCCGGCGGGCCACGAACAGGGGAGGGTTAACTCATGCAGACTACTCTTTTCCCGGCCCACACGCAAGCGAATCGCACCCAAAAGCGCCCGCGGATCGATGCGCGGATTTTCGCGGCAACCAAGTCCACCGACGTTGCACGAAACCGCGCGCACCCGCGCACGCAGTTCGCGCTCATTCGCGGGCGAATTTGGAGTCAACCTCACTTGACGGGCCGCACACGCACATTGCGGAAGGCCACCGGGCCGTGGTCTGCCTGCAGCATCACCGGGCCAGTCGGGATCTCCTTGACCAGCCGCCAGGCGGCGCCGGTCGGGTACTTCAACTCCACGTTCTCGTGGATGACCTGATCATTGAGAGTGACCTTTACGAAGCGGGCGTTCTCGATCTTCTTGCCCTCCTTGTCGAAGCGCGGGGCCCGGAAGACGATGTCGAGTGTTTGCCACTCGCCGGGGGCCTTGCAGGCATTGACGCGCGGCGGCGTGCCCTCATCGATGGTGTGATAGCGGGGCTGGTTCTCGCCGCGCGGATAGACCCCGCCGCAATCCGAGCCGGTCAGCTTTTCCTTCGGCTTGCCGAAGCTGTCCAGGATCTGGATCTCGTAGCGCTCGATGAACTTGATGCCGGAGTTGGAGCCCTTGGGCACGCAGAACTCGAGATGGGCTTCCACGTCTTGATAGCTTTCCTTGGTGACGAGGTTGCGGGCTCGCCCTTTCTCGCCGTTGACGATGAAGGCCTTGCCTTCCTTGAAGGTGAAGCGGCGCGGGTTCTTCTCGTCGAGGCTGACGGATTCGGCCCAGACCCAGTCGGTGTAGGGAGGCTTGAAGGCTTCGAGGCTCTGATTGGCGGTGAGATCCACCCAGCCCTTGTCATTCTCGTCGGCGGCCAGCACCAGGCTCGTGAGGGAGAAAACCAGAACGATCAGGCAGCAGCGTGTTCGGCGCATGGGATTCTCGCGGGGTTCAGGTTAGGGCGACTGGCCCATTGTAAACTCCGTTGCCGCGTGATGCTGCTGGATTCCACTCAGACGCTGCCCTGCCAGTCGGCGTGCAAGAAGGCAAGGGCGGCAACCGTGGCCAGGCCCACTCCATGGGCCAGCAATCGGTGAGGATTGAGTTGCAGCCCGTCGAGCTGTGGATAGACGATTGGGAAAGAGATCACCGTGAAGACCCAGAGGAACAGGGCGGTGATCCAGCCCCAGGCGCCGGTGCCCAGGCAGCCCGCCGCAAAGAGCATCGTGGCCAAAGAAACGCCGGCCATGAGCAGGCTGCCCGTTGTGACGTTGTCGTAGGCGTTGACATACGTGGAGTTATGATCGGCGGGCACGATCCAGGGAAAGCTCTCGATGGCCACGTACAGCCAGAAGAGTGCCAGGGCCAGCGCGGCCAGGAATCCGCACACCAGCGCCGTGATCTTGATTGCGTTTCGCATGGCTGGATCCCTCAAACGAATTGGTAGCCGCGCGGATCCATGCGGCGCCAGGCCGCATGCATGCGATCCCACGATGCCCGCCAGTAATGCCGCCAGGAATAGCCGCCCGCACGCAGAGCGCGGCGATGGCCCAGCCACACCAGCCCGACCACCAGCAAGAAGAAGAGTCGATGGGCCGCCATCGTCAGCCATAGCCCGATGCGGCCGCGCGTGCGGTGCATCATGGCCAGCCGTTCGCACTGGAAGCGAAGATGCGGGATCTCGTCGGCCAGGATCTGGGCACACAGGGCACGCAAGAGCGGCGAGTTGGTCGCACGACGAATCGCGTTGTAGTACACGAGAGCCAGCGTCTCCACCATGACCACCGGGGTGGTCCACACTTCCATGCTGGTCAGGCAGTAACGGGCGGCCCGGAACAGATTGTCGCCCCAGTCCTTCTTCAGGCGGCCCGGGCCGGCCAGGTCGAGAAAGCGGCCCAGCAACTCGCCGTGCCGTTGTTCTTCCTTGATGAAGAGATCGATGGCTGCGACGAAGTCAGGGTCGCCGCTGCGGTCCGCATAACGGGCCGCGGCCGCGCGAAGATGGCGGCCCTCGGAGGTTTCGCCGAGTTGCCAGGCTTGCAGCGAGCGGGCAATCGCGGCGAGTTCCTCGGGCGAGACCTCGGCCCCGCGCTCCCAGGGAAGAGGCCGCTGGTTGGCGGCGTTATGGCGGAAAAAGTCGGCCCAGCGCGCGGAAGGCAGCGGCGCTGGGCGGACGGACGGAGAATCACTCAGAGTGCTTTGTTCTGCAAAGTACGGTGCCATGCGAAAGCCCTCGTGATGAATGACGGCGCGGCGGGGCCGCTGCCCTGTCTAGTATCGGTCAACGGTGCTTTACAATACAAAGTACTTTTTGAAATGCAAGACCGGTCCGTCTTCTTGCTCGACGAACCTGATACGCGACGTTACCAAGGTGTTACAGCGCCTTGCCTTATCTCGCGGTAGAATCCCGGTATGCAACGGTCGCTCTTGGCGCAAAGTCCGGCTTTCCGCCATCCTGTCAAGAGTGCCATGATCCTTCATCGAACCGAGCGAGGAAAGCCATGAATCAATACTCACGGCGTGACTTTGTGAAGTTGACGGCAGCGGGGGGCCTCGTCCTGGGGGCCAGCGTCCTGCCCACTCCGGGCTCGGGCGGCCTCGGGGCTTATGCCAACTTCCTCGAACAAGAAGAGAAACTGGCGATCAAGCCGCCCGCGAACTGGGATGTGACCGAGGACAACATCCTGGGCCCGTTCCATCGGGCCGGCGCTCCGTTCCGGGCCAAGATCGGCCAGCCCTTCGAGCCGGGCACGGTCCTGGTCGTCAAGGGCCGTGTCTGGGGGCACGACACCAAGAAACCGCTGGCCTTTGCCACCATCGACATCTGGC